>JANXZI010000610.1 GCA_025355595.1 Spartobacteria bacterium | reverse complement strand
CGCGCAGCGTGGCGAGCGTGAATTCGGGCGACGTCACCGCCGGCGGCAGCGCCGACCACCACGTCGGCTCGTCTTTGCCGCAATGGAAGCGCACCCGGCCAACCATCCGCGGATCGCCAAACACGAGGGACTGCCGCTTTTGCACGAGCACGAGGTGATCGTGCTTTCCCGGTGAAAAATCTGACGCCTCGACGCGCAGCGTGCCCGTCATGCCGAGATGCACGCCGAGCCATCCGTGCTTGGAAAAGCGAAACACGATTTGCTTCCCGCGTGTCTCGGAGCCGAGCAGCGTCGCGCCGCGCAACGTCCGCTCAATCGCCCTCGGATCGCTCCCGCGGAAAATCCGCTTTTCACCATGCAGCAGGACTTGGCTGACGCGCTGACGCAGCCCGCAGCTCCAGCGCGTGCGAAAATATTCGACCTCGGCGAGTTCAGGCATCGTTCAATCCCATAAGTCACTTTCAGCGGCACGTCGCCTCAGTTGCCCGCACGCCGCATCAATGTCCGGCCCACGCGCGCGACGCAGATGCGCGACGGTTCCGTGCGCGCGCAGCTCGGCGAGAAATGCTTCGGTCTTTTCCATGCTGCTCGCCGCGTAAGTGCGACCGCGCAGGCTCAGGCCGGTGGGATTGTAGCGCAGCAGGTTCACGCGCATGTGCCGGCCATCGAGGAGCCGCGAAAGATCGCGGGCTTGCGCGAGGGAATCGTTCACGCCGTCCAGCAGGCAATATTGGATCGTCGTGATGCGCCCGCTGCTCGCCTGATAGCGATCCGCCGCCACCAGCACATCCTGCACGTCGAACCTTTTCCCCATCGGCAGCAGGTCCGCACGCGTCACGTCATCCGGCGCGTGCAGCGAGAGCGCGAGATGCACGCCGAGATCGGCCTCGCGGAGTTCATCCATGCCCGGCACGATGCCCACGGTCGAAATGGTGATCTGCCGCCAGCCGAATGCACCCAGCGCGGGATCGGCTATGCGCTTCACCGCCGCGAGCACGTTCCGCAGATTCAACATCGGCTCGCCCATTCCCATGAAGACGATCGTCCGCAGCGTGCGCCCCGCCGCGCGAGCCGCGCGTCGCAGCCAGATGAACTGCTCCACAATCTCGCCCGAGGTAAGATTGCGCTCGAAGCCCGTCTGAGTGGTCGCGCAAAAGTCACACCCCATCGCGCAACCCACCTGGCTGGAGAGGCACCCCGCTGCCCGATCCGGATGGTAATCCGGCATGAGCACCGATTCCACCGTGCGTCCGTCCGCGAGCCGCAGCAGCAGCTTCGTCGTGCCATCCTCCGACACTTGGCGTCGCGCGAGGCTCGCCGCTTCCTTTGGAAAAGTGGAAGCCATGAGTTCCCTCAGCCCCGCCGGCATCCGCACACTCGACCGCACCCGCTCCCCTTTCGCCTCATACAATCCGCGCAGCACACGTATCGCATGCGCAGCCTTGTAGCCGTGCGCTTCCATCCACGCCGATAGCTCCTCAGCCGTGAGGTCGGTCAGCGAACGCGGCGCTGGGATGGGTGAAGACATGCAGTGCGCCCATCCATAGGCGGCCATCCCGATATGAGCAATGCCGGGGCAAACTTCAGCGGGCCAATTTCACCCGCGACATCTCGTACGCGAGCCGCTCTTTCCGCGTGGCTTTCCGCGAGATCGCGAGACGCTCCGCAAAGTTCAGACCCTGAGCGAGCCGCGGAAACCCCTGCCACTGTAGTAAGACTGCGCACCGTTATGCCCCACAAAGACGCGACCGTAGCGGCGATCACCGTAGATCGCGCCATCGAGTTTTCGGATGTCCGACGGTGTCTTCACCCAACTCGACGACTTCGCGTCAAACTCTCCGAGCTTCTGCAACTCGTGATATTGCTCCTCCGACAATAGCTCGATTCCCATCTCCGCAGCCATGTCCATCGCGCTGGTCTTCGGCTTATGTTCCTTCCGCGAATCCAGTGCCTCGCGGTCGTAGCAAACACTCGTCCGGCCTTTGGGACTTTCCGCGGAACAATCAAAAAAGATGATTTCGTCCGTCTTCCGGTCATGGCCGACGACATCCGGTTCTCCGCCCGTTCTCTCCATTTCACGCAGCGACCAAACTTTGTCCGCAAGGGCTTCCAACCGCGCCTGCACCTTCGCCCAGTCGAGGCCCTTGTGGCGGTTCATGTATTTCTCGAAGCGGGCCTTCAGCGTCTTGAGCAGCTCTTCGCCTTGCTTGGGGGTGAGTTCCTTTTTCATGTCCGCATTCTTTGCAGGAGTGACCGGATTTGCACCTGAATTTGTCGGTCGCGAAGGGCATGCCTCGTCCGCTATTCGCCAGCCTCGGGATGAATAGCAAATCACGGGGCAATGTCCGATTTTAGATTTGGAAGCCATGAATTCCTGAAAGGGCCGCGCGTTGCCCTGTCCGTTGCCATCTCCAAATCCCTTTCCTGGCTTCTTGGCTTCCAAATTCAGACACTACGTATCGCCGCACCGGCTTGCGCTCCACCGTCCACGTCGTCAGAATTCCTGTCCGCGCTTCCCGTATCACCCCGCAAGAAAATCCATTCCATGATCGCCGGCACCCTCGCCCAATCCAGCCGCTACGCTTCCCTCTCACCGCGATTCGGCGCGGCATTCGACTTCCTCCGCAACCTGTCCGCCGACCTGCCGCTCGGACGCCACGACATCGCTGGCGACGATTGCTTCGCGCTCGTGCAGGCCTACACGACGAAGCCGCTCGCCGAGGGGAAA
>JANXZI010000608.1 GCA_025355595.1 Spartobacteria bacterium | reverse complement strand
CTGGACATGACGATCATTGACCGTGGCTTCGGCGAGCAGTTCGGCACCAAGCTCTCGTTTTTCCCATCGTGCGAGGCGCTCGGGCTCGTGATGCCGAGCAATTCACCGGCAGTAAATTCGCTCTGGCTGCCGGCCATCGCGCTGAAGACGCCGGTCGTGATCAAGCCGGGCCGCGACGAGCCGTGGACGCCGTTCCGATTGATTCAGGCATTCATCGCGGCCGGCGTGCCATCTGAAGCGTTCGGCTTTTACCCGACGGATCACGAGGGAGCGGGCGAGATTCTGAAGTCGTGCGGACGCGCGCTCATCTTCGGCGATAAGAACACGATGGCGCAGTACGCGAACAACCCGGCGATCCAGTTGCACGGGCCGGGCTGGAGCAAAATCATCATCGGCGACGACTGCATCGAAAACTGGCGCGACTACATTGACGTGATCGCCGGCGCGATCAGCGACAACGGCGGCCGCTCGTGCATCAATGCCAGCGCCATCGTCGTGCCGAAATACGCCGCGGAAATCGCCGACGCGCTCGCGCAGAAACTCGGCCCGATCCAGCCGACGAAGAACGACGACGCGAACGCGCGCCTCTCCGGCTTTGCGAATATCAAGATGGCCGACTTCATTGACGTGCAGATCGAGGACGGCCTGAAGACGCCCGGCGCGACGGACGCGACGGCGAAATATCGCGGCGGCCCCCGCAGGGTGGAGTTCGAGGGCGGCGTGTATCTGCGCCCGACGATCGTGCATTGCGAGAGCTTCGCGCACCCGCTGTCGAACAAGGAATTCCTCTGCCCTTACGCGAGCGTCGTGCAATGCCCGCAGAGCGAGATGCTGGGGAAAATCGGCTATTCGCTCGCGGTATCTGCGATCACCAAGGACGCAAAATTCATTAGCGAACTCGAAGCCTTCGGGGAGATTGATCGGCTGAATATCGGCCCTGTCTCGACGATGGCGATCTCGTGGGATCAGCCCCACGAGGGGAACATGTTCGAGTTCCTGTGGAAGCGCCGCAGCATCGAGCGCGCCTGGTAAGCCTGCGGAGAAACCGCCCGGGGCCGCCGTGGCCGTTCGTTGACAGCCGTGTTCCGGAAGGATACGTATTTCTCCATGAATTCTACGGTAACCATTTCCGAGCTGCAGGCGCAGGCTCCGCGCTGTGTGCGCGAGGCGGAAAAGCAGGGCGCCCTCTCCATCGCTCGCCACGGGCGCACCGTGGCCTTTCTCATCTCGCGCGAGCGGATGGAGGCGATTATCGAGACGCTCGAAATCATGGGCAATGCCGGTGCGATGAAGGCCATTCGCGACTACGAGGCGGGCAGGGGCAAATTCAAGGACGCCTCCTGCCTCGATGAAGACTAGAGTCCGCGTCTCCGCACAGGTCGAGGGTTTGGTAAAATCACTGGCTCCCGATCCGCGCAAGCGCTTGCGGCAGGCGATCAAGGACCTGGCGGCTGACCGCGGCGACATCCAGCCGTTGGAGGGAAAGCTTGCCGATTACAGCCGGCTGCGGGTGGCTGCGTATCGCGTGATTTTCACCAGCCGTGCCGAGCGCGGGGTGCGGGTCATTGACTGCATCTACGCTGAACGCCGATCAGTTGTGTACGAGGTATTCCTCCAACTGCTCGTGGAGCAGGCCATGCGGTAGCGAGAGAGGCCTCGCGCCGTGCGATGACATTGCACTGCGAGCCGGGCACTGGGCATCGGTTGGATGTTGAATGTTCGATGTCGGATGTCGGATGCTTCCCCCATGTCCACCTTCGACGACCTCGCAGACCGCTATCGCATCAACAAAGGCAAAACTTTTCGCCTGGAAGACATTGATCCCGGCGACACGGGAAAGGTGAAATCGCAGGAGAAGGCGACGGAACTTTTGCAAAAGAGCGTGCAGCTGATGGGCGAGCTTCAGGAAAAATTATACGCGCAGGATCGGTGGTCGCTGCTGCTGGTCTTTCAGGCAATGGATGCGGCGGGGAAGGACGGCACGATCAAGCATGTGCTGTCCGGCGTGAACCCGCAGGGCTGCCAGGTGACGAGCTTCAAGGCGCCGAGCGACACGGAGCTGGATCACGACTTTTTGTGGCGCACGACGTGTGCGCTGCCGGAGCGCGGGCGGATCGGGATTTTCAACCGCTCGTACTACGAGGAGGTGCTCGTGGTGCGCGTGCATCCGAATTTTCTCGCCGGGCAGAAACTGGCGCCGGAGCTGGTCGGCGATGGCATCTGGAAGGAGCGTTTTGAGGACATCCGAAACTTCGAGGGCTACCTCGGGCGAAATGGTGTGATTACGCGGAAGTTTTTCCTGCATGTCTCGAAGGAGGAGCAGCGGAAGCGGTTCCTGGCGCGGCTGACCGAGCCGAAGAAGAATTGGAAATTCTCCGCGAACGACGTGAAAGAGCGCGCGCACTGGGACGAATACATGGAGGCCTACGAGGACATGATCCGGCACACGGCGACGAAGGATGCGCCGTGGTACGTGGTTCCCGCGGACAACAAATGGTTCACGCGGATCGTTGTGGCAGGCGCAATCATTGACGCGCTGCAGTCGCTCGATCTGCATTTCCCGAAAGTGAGCAAGACGAAGCTGAAGGATCTCGCCGCGGCGAAGCACGCGCTGCTGAACGAGAACTAGCGTCATGCGGAGCAGGCTCGACGGCGCGCGTGATTCTTCCAAACATCGCGGCCATGCGCTTTCCAATTTTGCTCGCCGTTTTTTCACTCACCGCGGTTTCATTCGCCGCATCGCGCACGGAGCCGACGGGCCCCGCGGGCATCGGACCGCGGATGCAGGAGCTCGTGGATCGCAATGTGATCGCCGGCTCCGTCACGCTCGTCGCACAGCATGGGAAGACCGTGCATCTCGCCGCGGTCGGGAGCGCGGACATCGCGGCACGGCGCGCAATGCGGACGGGCGATCTTTTTTGGATCGCCTCGATGACGAAGCCGCTGACCGCAGTCTGCGTGATGATGCTCGCCGACGAGGGCCGGCTGCGGATTGACGATTCGGTGTCGAAGTACCTCCCGGAATTTGGGAACGTGCGGCTGCACGGCGCACGGCCGCCGCGGCCCGTGACGATTCGTGATCTGCTCACGCACACGGGTGGGCTCGGCGAGGCGCAGGTCGGCGCGCGGGCTTCGCTCGCCGAGCGCGTGGCGGCATACGCACACGCGCCGCTGAAGTCCGCGCCGGGGTCGCGGTTCGATTACTCGAACAGCGGCTTCAACACGCTCGGTCGCGTCATCGAGGTCGTGAGCGGGAAGTCGTATGCGAGCTTTTTGCGACAGCGCCTGCTCTCGCCGCTCGGGATGAGCGACACGACATTCTGGCCCTCGCAGCGGCGCGTGGCGAAGGGATATCGGCCCGGCGCGGGCGGGCTGGCGGAGACTTCGATCTACGCGAATCCCGCCGACATCAGCGACACGTCGCGACCGGCGCTGCCCGCGGGCGGGCTGTTTTCCACGGCGGCGGATGTCTCGCGATTTTACCAGATGATCCTCGGTGGTGGCTCGCTCGGCTCGCGGCGCATCCTGCGCAGCGAGACCGTGCGGCAGATGCTTACGATCCAGACCGGCGGCATGCGGACGGGGACGATCGAGGGGATGAGTTGGGGCCTCGGCTTTCAGATCGTGCGCTCGCCGCAGGGGATGACGGCGGGGCTTTCCGCCGGATCATTCGGCCACGGCGGATCATATGCGACGCAGAGCTGGGCCGACCCGAGGCGCGATGCCGTTTACGTGCTCATGATTCAGCGCGGCGGCTACCGGGACTCGGACTTCACGGAGCCGCGGAAAATCTTCCAGGACAGCGCGGCCGCGGCGCTCCGATAACGCACGAAAAAAACGCGGTGCTAAAAGTTTAACAACCGCGCGGCGCAGGCTGCCCTCAGCGGCCCATGGCGCGCTGTTTGAGTTCCCACACGCGCAGTGCCGCGCGGAGGAGGCGGATGTTTTTTGCGTGCCACGGGCCGGAGCGGGCACCACGGCGGGAGCGGGAGGAGTGCGAGGTCTTCATGTTCATCGGGGTCTGCGAGAAGATGAGCATCACGCATTCCACGCGTGATCAGAAATCGCTGGCAGCCCGGCACGATCCTTGCGTTCTCACTTCCGAAAAATCTCAGAAATCCAAGCCCGCCACCGCCCACTGTCCACCGGTATGACATCCAAACGCGTCCTCCTCGTCCTCGACGACAAGCTCCTGCTCAAGCTCTACCAGGAAAAACTCACAGCCGCCGGGTTCACCGTCTTCAGCGCGCGGGATCTGGGCAGGGCCGCGCAGCTCCTTGCGGAAAAAAAGCCGGAGATCGTGCTTCTCGACATCGTTTACAAGGAGGGCGACACGCTTGAATTCCTCGAAGCGATCCGATCCGAGCCCGCGAATGCGGGCCTACCCATTCTCATTCTTCCGAACGTGCTCGGCCAGGCATCCAGCGAGGCCGTCCACGCCGGCGCGACGTACGCGATCCTTCCCACGCTGGAGCCGATCGCGTCCATGATTGATGCCACGCGCCAGGCCCTCAGGATGTCCCTTCTCCCGGCGTCCGCCGCCGAGCAGCTTTTCAAGACAGACGACTTTTGGATCGAGACGATCTTTGCGAACGCGGTCGACAGCATCAACCGCATGCGCCACTGCCTGCCCGGCGTCGCGGCCAAGCCGCCGGAACTGCCGGCGCTGCACGAGCTGTGGAATCTCGCGCATGCCTTTTCGCAGAAGGCCGCGCTGCTCCCGCACAAGGCTTTCACGCAGATCACGGGCTCGCTCGACATGCTCCTGTATGACCTGAACCAGACGCACGATCAGCTCAACGCCTCCACGCTCCACACCGTCTGCCAGACGCTCGATTTCCTCGCGAGTGTCTCAAAGCCCGACTGCCTCGCGGGTCTCCCCGATCCCGGCACGGCATCGCTCCTCGTGGTGGACGACGAGGATGGCGCACGGCAGTTCATCGGCGCAGCGCTCGATCTCGCCGGGCTGAAAAGCGACTGTGCCGAGACGCCGGCTCAGGCGATCGAAAAACTGAAAAGAAACAGCTACGATGTCATTTTCCTCGATGTGGGACTGCCGGAGATGAACGGCTTCGAACTCTGCGGGAAGATCCGCGTCATGGAGAACTACAAGGACACGCCCATCGTGTTCATCACGGGCATGGCCACATTTTTGAACAAGGCCAAGGCGAGCCTCAGCGGGGGAAACGACTTCGTCGCCAAGCCGTTCAATCTCGCGGAACTCGGCGTGAAAGCGCTCCTCTGGCTGTGCCGCGGGAAGCCGCAGCCCGTCGCCGCAGCAGGCCACAAGTATCCCACCACGGCAATCCGGGCATGACAATTCGCCGCAATCCCGCGAGCATCGCCCGCATGTTTCGTCTCCTGCTTCCATCTGTTTTCGCCATCATCCTTCTCGCCGGCTGCGGTGGCAGCCACGGGCGCTACGGCTACAACTACATCCCCGGAAAAACGGCCACGCTCCACGGCCAGCATGCCGTCGGCCCCGCGGGCGCGCCGCACACGGTGAAGGTCGCCATCGCGGCCGCCAACCGGATAGCCGGCCTCCCGTACTGCTATGGCAGCGGGCACACGCGCGAACTGTGCAGCGCCTACGACTGCTCCGGCGCGGCCTCGTGGGTGCTGTGCCAGGCGGGCCTGCTCGACGAGCCGACGACGTCCTCGTCATTCCGCAGCTACGGCTCGCACGGCAAGGGCCGCTGGATCACCGTCTGTGCCCGCGACGGCCACGTCTTCCTCACCATCGCCGGGCTGCGTTTCGACACCGGCTGGAGCGGCGGCCAGGGCCCGCACTGGACGACCCTCGGGCGGCCGATGAATGGCGCCGTCATGCGCCATCCGCACGGGCTGTGAGTTTGCCGGACGGCGGCCCTCCGCCATCCATCATCCCTACTTCCCGCCGATGCGATTCTTCGCATCGTCGGAAAGCGCGGGCGTCGCGGCGAGCCAGCGACCGGCCGAAGTCTCGTCCGCGCGCTTCCAATTCTGATACACAGCGCGCACCGCATTCTCGCGCTTGTTCTCATCGCCCACCGTCGCGGCCCAGCTCGCCGCGCCCTCGGGATCGCGCTGCGTGACCGTGTTGGCGTAGGCCGTCACCGCCGCGTCGCGCTCCGCGCTGGCGGGCAATTTTTCGAGCCACGCTGCGGCGCGTGCGACGTCGCTCTGCGCCATCGCCGTGACGACCTGCGGAAATGCTGTCGCGCGGGCCGCGGGATCGGCGATCTGCATCGCCCAGCTCGCCGCGGCCACCGGATCCTGCTTCGCCCACACCGCCGCAATCTGTCCTGCGGTCCCCTTCTGCGTCTCGCTTGCCGGGAGCGTGGCGAAAAGCTCCGCGGCCTGTGGGGGATCGTTGTTTGCGAGGCCGCCGATCGCTCCCGCGAGGAATGCCTGCTTCTGCGCGCCCTCGGGCTGCGTCTTCGCCCACGCGAGCGCGCCCTGCGGATCCTGCGCCGCCCAGCCCGTCATCGCGCGGCCATAGTCCTCCGTCTTCACGTCGGGTGATTTCATCATCCACGTCAGCGCCGCGCGCGGGTCGCTCTGCACCCACGAGCCGACCGTCTCCGTCGTCGCCTGCCGCCTCGTCTCGCCAGCCGGGATCTTGCTCTCGATGAATGCGAGCGCCTCGACGGGCGATTCGCGTGCCCAGTTCCGCAGCGAACTCCGCAGCGCATTGTCGCGCACGTCGCCGGCGGGAAGTGTCGCCGCGAGTTCCGCCGCGGCCTTCGGATTCTGCCACGAGAGATTGCCCACGATGCTCTGCAGCGCCTCGGTGCGCACCTGTCCGTCCGGGATTTTTTCCAGCAGCCGCAGCGCCTGCTCCTGGTCGCGCTGCGCCGTCACCGAGACCACACTCCCCAGCGCCTGCGTGCGCGATTCGCCCGCGGGCATCTCACCCGCCGCCGCCATCGCAGCCTCCGGATCGGAATCCGCCCAGCGCCCGATCGCCGTCGCCATCGCGCGGTTGCGCGTCCCGAGTTCCGGCACCTGCTTCAGCCAGTCGAGCACCGCCTGCGGATCCTTTTCCGCCCAGCGGCCCGCCACGGAGAGAATGGCCTGCTGGCGGCCTTCGCCCATCGGCAGCGCGAGCACCTGCCCCGAGGCGAGCAGCGGATCGCGTCCGCTCCAGTCGGAAAAAATCTGCCGGTACAAATCCGGCGAACGCATTTCACTCGGCAGCGACTTCACCCACGCGAGCGCCGCACTCGCATCGCTCTGCACCATGCCGCTCGCCACGCCCGCGATGGCCGTCTGCTGCTCCTTGCCCGTCGGCAGCGCGAGCGCCCACGATTTCGCGGCACCGGCATCCTTGCGCGCCCACTCGGTCGTCGCGGAAGCAATCGCCTGCGAGCGCTCCCAGAAGTTTCCGCCCTTGATCCCGAGCGCATACGCCGCCGCGGCCGGCGGATCGAACTCCGCCCAGCGCGCCACGATCATCGGCACGATGAAACGCTGCTCGTTGCTCCCCCGCTTCTTCACAAAGTCGAGCGTCGCCTGGATTTCCTCGGGCCCGATTTTTTCCACCGCGGAAAAAATGTTGCGGAACTTCCGCATGTCATCCGGCCCCTGCATCGCCGCCAGAATCCCCGAGAGCGCGCGTCCGCGCCGCTCCTCCGGCGTCGCCGTATCCGAGCCCTCGCGCGCACCGGCATGGCCCGATGCGGCCTGCATTTTCTCCCGCTGCGCGGCGGAAAGTGAGGCCGGCTCCGAGCCTGCGCGCGCCGGTGATTTTTCCGAAGCCGGGCCCGGGCCCATGAAAAATCCCGCCGCCCACGCAGCCAGCACGACGACGAGAACCAGGAGAACTTTGATCGAAGGTTTCATGGGGAGACAAATCGGGAGCATCACGGCCCGCGTGCGGGACTCAAGGGCGAACATCACCGCAGCCGCGACGGAAGGAGGCGGGCCGATCGTTTTTCCGCGCCCCGAGTTCCGATGTCCGCGTTTGAGAAAGCGCCCGCCTCCTTCCGTCGGCGGCTACTTCGTGGGTTCGATCCAGCGGTCGGCCGCGCGCGAGTTCTTTCAGAAATATTTCTCCGTCGCGTCTTGATTCCTCAGTTTTGATTTTACGGTTTGAACATCGCGTTGGCACGGTCGCCGCCGCTCAGCACGTAGGCCACAAGATCCAGGATTTCCTCCTTCTTCAGCATGGTCAGCAGCATCGGCGGCATGGGCGAGATTTTGCTCGGCTCGATGCTTTTCACGAGTTTGCGATCCACGGCGGTCTGCTGGTTCGGCTGCGAGGGGTCGGTGCAGATCATCACGTTGTCGCCATTGAGATTCACGATGGTGCCAATGACCTGCGTGCCGTCGTTTTTCGTCACGACGCTCGGGACGAACTGCTCGTTGATGACCTTGCTCGGGTTGAGGATGTTGTCGAGCAGGTCGGTCGCGCTGTAGCGGCCGCCGGCCTGCGTGAGGTCGGGGCCGGTCATGCCGCCCTGGTTGTCGAAGCGGTGGCAGGTGAAGCACGCGGCGGCGCCGAACATCTTGCGGCCGTTGTCGAAGCTGCGGCCCTTCATGCCGGTCTTCGTCGCAGCGCTGAGTTCTTCGAGCGTCCACATCGTCGGCGTGCGGCCGGCGAACATCGTGCCGAGCGCCTCGATGGCCGTTTTGCGCTCGGGCGCTTTCGCGATGAGCGCGGCGAGTTGCGCCTTCTCCGCTTCGGAGAAAGTGGCGAGCGCGTCGGTGCGGATGAACTCGATGAATTTGTCAAAGCTCGCGCCGCCGCGGAGGTTCGCGGCCTTCAAAAACCATTCGAGCTGCGCGGTGCGGAGTTCTTTCGTCCAGCCGACTTTGAGCGCGCGAAGGCTGCGCGCGTATTCGATTTGCTCCTCCTGCGTGGCGGCGTCGGCGATGAGCTTCATGCCTTTCGCGGCGGCGCTCGGTGCCTGAAGATAGCAGAGCGTCTCGCAAAGCAGCCAGTTGGTGTCGAAGCTCTTTGCGGGGAAAAGCGGATCGAGCTTCGCGATGAGTTGCTGGCGCGTGGCGTCGTCGCAGCCGTCGAAGCGGTTCAGCACGATCTCGATGGTGCGGATCGCGGTGAGCTGCTGCTCGTGCGTGAGCGCGGCGAGGTCGAGTTTCAGCAGCGTGGAGAAAAGTTTTCCGCGCATCGCGTTGTCCACGGGCTTCGTGTCGGCGGTACGATGCTGCGGGCACACGCCTGCGCAGCGCGCGAGCGCCATGAGTGCCTCGACTTGCTTCGCGGGATCCTTTTCACCGAGCGCCTTGTCGCTCCATTGCGCGAAGGGCTGATGCTCGATCGCCGTGCGTGCGGCCCAGCGGAGGAAGCGGTCCTTGTTACCGAGATCTGGCCATGCGGTTTCGACGGCCTTTGGGTCTTGTTTACCGTGGAAGGCTTCGAGAGTTTTCCGAATCGAAAGAGAATCCCTGATAGGCTCGTTGGAAAGTCGCAGCGTTCCACTGCTATACTCGTGAGCTTCATACTTCGGATTCCGTTCCCTCGCATACGTCACCCGATACAGTCCCGACTGCACGCGGCGTCCGCCGATGGTGAAATACATCGCGCCGTCTTTCGGATTGATGATCGCATCGGTGAGCGGCAGCGGCGTGCCGCTGAGGAATTCCTCCTTCTTCGCCGTGTAAGTCGCGCCGTTCGGCGTGAGGTGAATTGCATACATTTTCCCCCAGCTCCAATCGAGCGAGAACATCGCCTCCTGATACTTCGCGGGGAATTTCGCGCCATAG
>JANXZI010000591.1 GCA_025355595.1 Spartobacteria bacterium | reverse complement strand
GCTTCGGTGGTCGCGCTCCTCACTATTATTGTCTGGGCGGCGACTGGGCCGGTCTTCGGCTTCTCGAACACTTGGCAGTTAGTTATCAACACAGGCACGACCATCGTGACTTTCCTCATGGTGTTCCTCATTCAGAATACGCAGAACCGCGACGCCAAGGTCATGCACCTGAAGCTCGACGAGTTGATCCGCGCGGTGAAAGAGGCGCGCAACAGTCTCATCGATCTGGAGGATATGTCCGAGGAGGAACTTGGGAACCTCGAAAGGGAATTCCGCAATCTGCGGGAGGGAAAGCCGGGCACTCCGGCGAAGGCTAGTGCTGCGGCATCGGTAGAATGATCGGTTGGTTTTCGAGTCCGGCTGCTGTGACTGTTGACTGGTGAACAGTGACTGGTCCTCCGGTTTTCACGAGACAATCATGGCCGGATGCCATTCACTTCTCACCGGTCTCCACTCACAATCGTATCTGCTCTCAGCTTTCTGGAAGAAACACAGAACCACTCTGCGTCTGTGCTGCGATTCCACCGGTATGCATGCCGACCCACCAATTACCCGCGAACGCATGATTGAACTCCTCAACGAGGATCTCGCCCGGGAGTTCCAAGCGGTCATCGCCTATACGGTTTACAGTCAGACGCTCAAGGGCGCGGCTTTCTCAGACATTGCGCGGGAACTGGCGGTCCACGCGACCGAGGAACTCAGTCATGCCATGCAAATCGCGAAACAGGTGGATTATTTCAACGGCACTCCCGTGACGATTCCTTGTGAAGTGAAGATGTCCGACAAGGCGGAGGACATGCTCCGCTTTGACTTGGAAAACGAGCGCCAGACCATCCTCCATTACCGCGAGCGAATCCGGCAGGCGGAGGCGATGGGCGAATTCGGGCTGAGCGAAGTCCTGCGCAAAATCATCGCGCAGGAGCAGGAGCACCTTACGGATCTGGCGGGTGCCTTGGGGATTGACAATCCGACAATCGAAAGTTGAAGTGACAGGCAACGAGGCTGTTTTCGTTGCATTCGAGCGGAAATCTCCCATCATCAACGGAGTGGGTTTCGACCCGAGTCTTGCCCATAAACTGTTCTCCGTGTTTGAACGGCTGCATAGTCAGGAACAGTTCGAGGGTACGGGCATCGGCCTCGCGAACGTCCAGCGCATCATTCATCGGCACGGTGGCCGGGCTTGGGCGGAAGGCACGATCAACGCCGGCGCAACATTTTATTTTTCAATCCCGAAGCAAGACGAAGGCGGGGGGGCGGCCTTGGCATAGCCCGATTCTTCCCCGACTGCGAAGTCGCGCACATGCGCGGGGCAGGGACAGGACTCCTCCACGCCGGGCTGACCCTAAGGAAGCGCTGATTCATCCGCCGACGCACCAGCCAAAGTTTTCTGGTATTTTTTTGTCCGAGGAAGACAGGAAAACCACGGAATATCGAGGTCACTCTGGCCAACTTTTCCCTTCCTTTCGTGTCTTCCGTGGACATCTCGATTACAATCCGCGGTTCCCTAAGTTACCATCGTCGGCGCGGCCATCATCTCCATGCAACGATTCACCTGTGAGTGCGGAAATGTGCTTTTTTTCGGCAGCTCGCGGTGCCTGAAGTGCACCGGCGAAGTCGGCTACGATCCGCAGGGCGGGGCGATGGTGCGTCTGCAACCCGGCGGCACGATGAAGCGCTGCGGGAACGGCGTGAAATACAGCGTGTGCAACTGGGTGCTGCGGGCGGACTCCAGCGAGGTGCTTTGTCGCGCGTGCCGCCTGAATCAAACGATACCTGACCTCGGCACGGAGCGAAACCGGATGCTGTGGGGACGCATCGAGATGGCGAAACGCCGCTTCATTTACACGCTGCTGCGCCTCGGTATCGCGCTGCCTGCAAAAGCCGAGAACACACGGACAGGGCTCGCGTTTGACATCCTTAGCACGCTCTCGAATCCGACGGTGACGACCGGCCATCTCAATGGCGTCATCACGGTGAACCTCGAGGAGGCCGATGACACCTATCGCCAGATCCACCGCCAGCAACTCGGCGAAAGCAGCCGCACACTGCTCGGCCATTTCCGCCATGAAAGTGTGCACTATTTTTGGCAGCGCTTCCTGTCGGAACTCGCGTGGGAGAATCCGCTGCGGGTCGCGTTTCGCGAGCGCTTCGGCGATGAATGGCAGGATTCCTCCACGGCTCTGGGCGCGCACTACCAGCTCTGAGCGCCCGCCGGGTGGGAGCAGAATTTCATCACCACCTACGCCTCATCCCATCCGTGGGAGGACTGGGCGGAGACATGGGCCCACTATCTGCAAATTACGGACGGCGTTGAGACCTGCGAGATCCGCGCTGTCCTTCAGTGTTCGCAGCGGTGGGAGCGACGATGACCTAAGACTACGCGGCCCGATCGTAGGAGGTCGGCGACGGCGAGAGCAGCTTCGCGGCTGTTATGGCTGCAGGCCGAGACGGCGACGATCAGATCCCCGAGAGTGAATTGTGACCGGGCGGCGGTCTTCATTGGCTTGTTCATGCGATCACTATCATCGTTTTGCGTGCCAGCCGCGCCCCTCCCTGTAGATGGCCGGTGCATCGGGAAAAAGTGTCGCGCAAGACGACTGTTGCGCTCGTAATTTCGACACACGCGCGGCCCTCGCTGCGCGATAGCCGGTGCATCATGTGCCCAGCGCATTGCCGTCGCCACCCGCCTTGAATTCGGGTGCGCGCGCCAATTTATTTGTCGTACGAGCAACGATTCGTAAACCTGCCATTCGTGTCCATTCCTGCCAAAACTCACCTCGCCCTATTGAAGAAATTTTTTGTCTTCGCGAAAGCGTTCTTCAACGGCGCTGCGAAACGCACCGCGCGCCTCTGGCTGGTCGCGTTGCTGGGGCTGTGCATCGCCGGTATCGTCGTGAGTGTCATTCTGAGCTATGCCATGCGCGATTTTGTCACGTCGCTGGAGCATCGGGATCACGCCGGGTGGGTCCGCGGCATTTGGAAAGTCATCGCAGTTGGCTGCCTCTCCGTCCCCGTCGGCGCCCTCTACGGCTACTCGCGGGATCGGCTCTCGCTGGCGTGGCGCCGATGGCTGACCCAGATCCTCATCAAGCGATATTTTTTCAATCGCGCGTACTACCGCATCCGCGCCTCCGAGTCGGTGGACAACCCCGACCAGCGCATCGCCGAGGATGCGAAACTCTTCACCACCGGCGTGCTGGGTTTCTTCCTCATCATTGTAAACTCCATCCTCACTCTCGTCGCCTTCCTCGGTGTGCTGTGGGCCGTGTCGGGCCGTCTCGTCGGCGTCCTTTTCATCTATGCCGCGGTCGGCACGGCCGTCTCCATGCTCTTCGGCAAGCGTCTCGTCGGCCTCTATTTCAATCAGTATCAAAAAGAGGCCACGTTCCGCTACAGCCTCGTCCGCGTGCGCGACGCCGCGGAGTCCATCGCCTTCTTTCGCGGTGAAAAGCGCGAGCATCGCGACCTGATCGACCGCCTCAACGCGGTGCTGGAAAACTCCCTCTGGATCATCGGATGGACGCGGAATCTCAACTTCTTCGCCAACGGCTACAACTACCTCGCGCTGCTCATCCCGGCCCTCATCGTCGGCCCCATGTTCATGCGCGGCGCGGTGGAATTCGGCGTGATCACGCAGGCCGAGGGAGCCTTCGCCGCGGTGCTCGGCGCAGTGTCGATTATCATCGCGCAGATCGAGAACCTCAGCTCCTTCACCGCCGGCATCCGCCGCCTCGGCGACCTCTGGGACAACCTCGACGAGTTCGATGCCGAGGACGCCCGCGAGGCCGAGGAGGCGAAAGGCGCGGTGAACGAAGAGGCGCGCCAACTCAAGCTCGACGACGTCACCGTGCAAACGCCCTACGGCGACAAAATCCTCTCGCAACATCTCAGTTTCCTGCTTCCACGGCGCGGCAGCCTGCTCATCATGGGCGAGAGCGGCTCCGGCAAGAGTTCGCTCCTCCGCACGATCGCCGGCCTCTGGACTCCCGGCGGCGGCTCGATTGATCGCCCCGCGCATAACCGTCTTATTTTCCTCCCGCAAAAACCCTACATGGTTCCGGGCAATCTTCGCGCGCAGCTCATGTATCCGCTCGACGAAAAGGACGCACAGGACGACGCCATCACCGCTGTTCTCGAAAATGTGAACCTCCACGACATCTTCGATCGCGTCGGCAACGACCTGAATAAAGTCGTGGATTGGACGAACATCCTCTCCCTCGGCGAACAGCAGCGCGTCGCCTTCGCACGGCTCTTTTTGAAAAAGCCCGCCATCGCCTTTCTCGACGAATCCACCAGCGCGCTCGACGAGGAGAACGAACGCTTCCTCTACGGAAAACTGCGCGCCTCCGGCATTGCTTTCGTGAGTGTCGGCCACCGATCCACACTCAGGGGATTTCACGACACCCTGCTCCTCCTGAAAGCTGACGGCACGAGTGAAATGCAGGCGCTCGATCCCGAGGGAAAGCCCGCCACGACCTGAAGGCAGCGTGGCCGGTGAGCGGGAATGCGGGGTTGCTGCTTGCAAAGCCATCGCGCGGACACCGAACCTGCGCGGCCTTTTTCCGCCGCCGAATCATGCACGAAAATACCAAAGCCGGACGCTTCGCCGATTTGCGGGAGATGCTCTCGTGGTCGCGCGAGTGGCGCGGGACGTTCCGGCTCGCGGTCTTCGCGCAGACGGTCTCGATGATGTTCGGCCTGCTCTTCCCGCTGCTCATGGGGAAGCTCATGGATGCCGCATTGCCGAGTGTGAAAGTGGTGCCGCCCGGCACGTGGCAGCCTTCGGTCAATGCCGTCGCGCTCGTGCTGCTCGGCACGCTCGTGGCGCAGGCAGCGCTCACCTTTTTCTGCTCGGCGGCCTTTCAGGCTGCCGGTCAGCGCACGGTCGTCGCGCTGCGGAAGCGGCTCTATGGGCAGCTCGTCGCGCTGCCGATGAAATTCTTCGGTGAGCACCGCGTGGGCGAACTCGCGAGCCGGCTCGGCAGCGACATGACGCTGCTGGAGGATTTTTTCTGCAGCGCCATCCCGCAGGGAATCCGGCAGGGGATGCTGCTTGGCGGCGGGCTCGTCGCGATCTTTCTCACGTCGCCGCGGCTCGCGGGACTCATGCTGCTTTCGTTTCCCGTGTTCATCGTGATCGCACTCATCTTCGGGCGCAACGTGCGGAAGATTTCGCGCGCCGCGCAGGACCGCCTCGCCGAAGGTGCGTCGGTCGTCGAGGAGACGCTGCAGGGCATCGCGAGCGTGAAGGCGTTTGGCAACGAGGCCTTCGAGCGCACGCGCCACGCGTCGGCGATGGATGCATTCCTCGCGACGATCCTGCGCGGCGCGCGGAACCGCGCGGCACTCATCGCATTCGTCATCGTCGGGATCTTCGGCGCGATCGTTCTCGTGATGTGGTACGGCGCGCGGCTCATGCAGGCTGGCGAACTCACGCACGGCGAGCTGACGAAATTCACGCTCTACACGCTGTTTGTCGGCGGCGGCGTGTCCTCGGTCGCGGAGGTTATCAGTGCGATCCAAAAAGGCATCGGCGCATCACAGCGCGTGCGCGAGCTGTTGGCGGAGCGCTGCGAAAATGACGAATGCCGGATGACGAATGACGAAGAGGCGCG
>JANXZI010000589.1 GCA_025355595.1 Spartobacteria bacterium | reverse complement strand
CAACTGCTGGCGCACTGATTCATCTGGGCACAAGGAGCAGGACAGCGTGCGCCGGGTAGCGTGGGCGTCCTCGCCTGCCGTCCGACGCATCCGCGTCGGACATCGGGCGTGGCCCGATGCGAGTTTCGAAAAGGCCCCCGTCCATTCCTGATGTTCCCGGGCAGGCCATTCGCGCGTCATCCCCGTGCATACCGCGCGCTCGATTTTCTGAATAGCCGCACCGACGCCGCGTCAATCACTGGCGAACGGCCGACCTTGCGCTGGCACTCCCGCTGGTGCAAAAAGTCAGCCCCACATACAACCAAAAACAACCCATGAAAAAACTCCTCCTCGCACTCCTCGCACTCCCCATCTGCGCATTCGCCGCAGACAAACCCGCCGCTGCAAAAGCCGACAAGCCCGCTGCGCCGAAGGCCGAGAAGGCCGACAAATACCAAGTCACCGGCCCCGTCAGCGAAGTCAACGACACGAAAATCGTCGTGATGAAAGGCACCGAAAAATTCGAGGTCGCGCGCAATGCCGACACGAAAGTCACAGGCGATCTGAAGGTCGGCGCGAAGGTCACGATCAAATACGTGATGACCGCCGCGACCGTGGACGTGAAGGCCGACGACAAAAAGGACGTGCCCGCGAAGCCCGCGAAGGCTCCCGCGACAAAGTAATTCCGCGCGCACAGCGCGACTCGCCACAGCCTCCGTCCGGGCCACCGGGCGGAGGCTGTTTTGTTGCCCGGCGGACCGATTACTTCCCGAGTTCCTTCGCGAGCATCCAGAGCGTCACGCGGCCGATCGTCTCGAGGCTTGCCGCGCTGAGCTTGTCCATCGTGTCCGCCGACGTGTGCCACGGCGGATACTCGAAATCAATCACGTCCATCGCGGGAATTTTCGCGATGAGATTCAGCGGCGAATGATCATCCGAGAAATCGCCGCTCGCGAAGCCAAACTTCCGCCGCACGCCGAGCGCCTCCGCGGCTGCGAAGAGACTTGCCGAGAGCGCGGGCGGCGTGTCGCGCGGGAGCGTGACGGTGAGATCCGCGTCCCCGATCATGTCCCACACGATGCCAAACTTGAACTGCTTCGCGCGCCCCGTGTCGCGCAACACCGTCGCGTAGTGCCGGCTGCCGACCAGTCCGTCCGGCCCGGTCTCCGGCGGGCCGAATTGCACGATGGCCTCCTCGCCATCGAAAAAAACCAGCTCGATGCGCGACGCGAGCGCGGGCGCCTTTGCGAGCACGCGCGCGAGTTCCAGCAGCGCGCCGGTCGAGGAGGCACCGTCATTCGCGCCGACAAAGCGGATGCTGTCCATCCGCTTCGTGTCGTAGTGCGAGCCGATGATCACGCTCTGCGCGTCGCGCGACGCGGATCGCGATTTGTCCGCGGGGAAACGCGCGATCAGATTGATGAAATGCATCTCGCCCTGCTTCGGCACAGGGGCGTGCTCGAACTCCTGCGCCTCCACTTCCCAGCCCGCCTGCCGCAGCGATTCCGTGATGCGCGCACGCGCCTCCGCCAGCGCCGCGGTGCCCGAGGGACGCGGCCCGATTTCCACCTGCCGCTTCACGTCCTTCATCGCATGCTCACCGGAGAACTGCTCCCAGAGCCGCGGCGGAATCTCACCGACGCCGCCGGACTTTGCGTCGCCCTGCGGCTTCGGCGAACAGCCCGTGCAGGCGACAAATCCAATGGCCAGCGCAGCACAGGCCGCGCGACGTGCAAAACGAAGAACCGGCGGACGCTCCACGATTGCTATTCCTCGTCGGGGAGGCCGATGAGCTTCAGCAGCCGCTGGAGATCGTCGTTGCCGTAGTACTCGATTTCGATGCGCCCCTTTTTCTCGCCGTGGTGCATCGCCACCTGCGTGCCGAGGTGCTGCCGCAGCCGGTTTTGCAGATGCGCGATGGCAGGCTCGACCTGCGGGCTGCTCGATGCGCCGCGCTTCGGCTTGCGCGATCCATTTCCCGCAAAGTGATCCGCGACGAGCCGCTCTGCGCCGCGCACGGTGAGGCCGCGCCGCAGCGATTCCTCCGCGAGCGCGAGCTGATCATCGTGCCCCTTCGCGCTGAGCAGCACCTTCGCGTGGCCGACGGTGAGACGCTGCTGCACCACCCACGTCTGCACCTGCGGGTGGAGGTCGAGCAGGCGCATGGAATTTGCAACGGCCGCGCGGCTTTTGCCGACCTTCTGCGCGATGTCCTCCTGCTTGAGATGAAAGTCGCTGGCGAGCCGCTGGAATGCGCGCGCCTCCTCGATCGCGTTCAGATCCTCGCGCTGCAAATTTTCGATCAGCGCGAGTTCGAGCACGTCCTGGTCGCTCGCCTCGCGCACGATGACCGGCGCACCCTTCAGCCCGACAAGCTGCGCCGCACGCCAGCGGCGCTCGCCGGCGACCAGCTCGAACTTCTCCCCCGCCCTGCGGACGATCAGCGGCTGGATGACTCCCTTTTCGCGGATGCTCTCCGCGAGCTCCTGCAAATTTTCATCGCGGAATTCCGTGCGCGGCTGCCACGGCGACGGGATGATCTGTTCGATGGGAACTGTCTGGATGCGCTCACCGTCCTCCGCACGCGGCGTGGGGGACGCGACGCGCGGATTGATGAGTGCGCTGAGACCTTTTCCAAGGGCGGATTTGACCATGCGCGGGACGCTAGGACGGCGGAACCGTCGCGGCAATGCGAATCGCGAACGGCCGGCTCGCGGGGACGGTGACGGCGAGTTCCACGCGCCGCCGAGGTACGACGTCCCGTTCGCCGGGCTTGCGCACGGTCACGTGCGCTTGGATCACGATCCGGGCCATGCCGGAAAACTCGACAGGGGTTTGCAAAGCCATCGGAGTGGAAACTTTCCGCCGCCTGCTACCGCATCGCCTTGCCAAGATACACCGCGAGCACGAGCGCAACGCACGCCAACAGGATGGCCGCGAGCTTGAACCATCGCTCGGCCTTCGTGCCGGAATGGCTGCTCCCGCAATTCAGGCACAGTTCGCACTCACGGGGAAAAACGTGATGGCAACGGCGACAGATCATCGGATGGCTCCGGGATCAGATCCCGCTTTGAAGTTTCATGCTTATCCGGTTGCCTGACATCGCGCTTGCGGAAGGCAGGCTGCATTGAAAATAGCCCAGCGCTTCAGCGCTGGGGACCGTCGAAGGAAGAAAATAAAGTCCCGCAAGGGATGGAAGAACCGTTCTGCCGTCCCTTGC
>JANXZI010000549.1 GCA_025355595.1 Spartobacteria bacterium | reverse complement strand
AAACTGGACGCAGCCTTCGGGACGCTCACGGGCGGCACGACGGCCAGCGGCTCATTTAATCTCCTCGCGCCGGGTGCTGCCAATTCGTCCAGCCTCGCCGTGGGCTTCAGCACCGCCACGGTGGGAAATAAGAGCGGCACCGCGGCCATTCTCCTGACCTCGGACGGCACCGGCACGAGCGGGCTGGCCAACACCTCGCTGGCTTCGCAGATCGTCAATGTGACGGGCAGTGTCTTCCGCCTCGCCAGCGCCAGCGCGCACACGCCCGAGCCGGTGAACTTCGGCAACCGGCACGTCGGCGACGCCGCACCGAGCCAGCTCCTCACGCTCTCGAACACCGCGGCGAACGACGGATTTTCCGAAAAATTGGACGGGCTCTTCGGAACGCTCACGGGCAGCGTGACAGCCAGCGGCTCATTCAATCTCCTCACGCCGGGCGCAGCCGATTCCACGAGTCTCTCCGTGGGCTTCAGCACCGCCACGGTGGGCAACAAGAGCGGCACCGCGACCATCCTTCTCACCTCGAATGGTACCGGCACCAGCGGGCTGAGCAACACCTCGCTCGCTTCGCAGATCGTCAATGTCACCGGCAGTGTCTTCCGCCTCGCAAGCCCGAGTGCACACACCCCCGAGCCCGTGACTTTCGGCAACTTCCACGTCGGCGATGCCGCACCCAGCCAGTTGCTGAGCATCACCAACAGTGCGGCGAATGACACCTTCTCCGAGAAGCTGGATGCCACCATCGGCAGCGCGACCGGCGGAGTCACCACCAATGCCGGATCTTTCAACTTGCTCGGTGCGAGCCTGACCAACAGCAGCAGCCTGAGCGTGGGAATCTCCACTTCCAGCGCCGGCAGCAAGAACGGCACGGCGACCATCACCCTCACGAGCAACGGCACCGGCACCAGCGGGCTGGCTAACACCTCGCTCGCTTCGCAGATCGTCAATGTGACGGGCAGCGTCTTCCGCCTCGCCGCGCCCAGCGCGCACACGCCCGAGCCGGTGAATTTCGGCATCACGCATGTGGGTGCCGCCGCGCCGAGCCAGGCGCTGACCCTCGCGAACACCGCGGCCAGTGACGGCTTTTCCGAAAAGCTCAATGCCAGCATCGGCAGCCCGACCGGCGGCGTGACGACGAACGGCGGCACCATCACGCAGCTCACGCCGGGCTCCTCGAACAGCACCGCCCTCAGCGTCGGCATCAGCACCGGCACCCGCGGCAATAAGAACGGCACCGCGTCCATTTCGCTCACGAGCGACGGCACCGGCACCAGCAGCCTCGGGCTCACGAGCCTCACGTCGCAGACCGTGAACGTGACTGGTCAGGTCAACGAATTCGCGCAGCCGGTGCTCTTTTTCAAATCCGGCGCGGCCACGCTCACGATGAACAGCGCGACCTTGTTCACGCTCAATTTCGGCACGGTCGCGCAGAACAGCGGCAGCTTTCTGGCATCGTTCGGAGTCCGCAATACCCTGCTGGATTCCACTTTCCAGGATGACCTGAGAGGCACGTTCAATACCTCCACGGTGGCGAACTTCACCCTCGGCGGGTTCACGGCCTTCGGCCCGATCACCCCCGGCCTGGCCTTCGATCCCGACGTCACCTTTAGCTCCGCGAGGGCCCCGGGCACGTACAGTGACTCGCTTTTTTTGAATCCCGTCAGCTCGAACTCCAGCTCATTATCGCCCCTGTCAGCTATCCAGTTGAACCTGACGGCAAATGTCGCGCCGGTCCCGGAACCCGGGACCGCCACGCTGCTTTTGAGCGGCCTCGGGCTGCTCTGCCTGCGCCGCCGCCGGGTTCATTGAGGCAAAGCCGTGCGCGGAACTTCGCTTGCGCGCCAGCGTCAGCAGCAGCCGATCCCCGGCAAAATCCCGGATACCGATCGCGTCGGCCGCTTACTTTCCAGCCGCCCAGGAATCCGCGCGAATTCCATGGTTTCGCGCTTTTCATGGACGACGCGTTCCGTATGGTGAGCGCCAGTTTTCAACCATGAAGAAAATCCTGATCCTGCTGCTCGTGCTCGGTGCCGGCTTTTATGCGCTGAAAAAATGGAGCCCCGGCACGCTGCAGAAGATCACGCAGATGCTCCCGCGCTCGACGAAGGGCCACACTACGCCGGCCTCGCAACCGTCCCTGCCGCCCGCCGAGCCTGCCCCGACCTCGAAGCCGGCGGACTCCGGGACGATTCCGACGCCGCCCGCCGCGCCCGTGCAGAAGGCCGTGGCGGTGGACAAGGCTGCGCAGGTTGTCGTGCTCTGCTATCACCGCGTCGAGGGCAAGGAGGGCGGCACGCTGAGCATCGCGCCGGAGCTTTTCGAGCAGCACCTGCAGCGGCTGAAGGATCGCGGCATCGCCGTCATCTCCATGCAGGATTTCCTCGCGTGGCGGAAGAACGAGAAGACGATCCCGCCGAAGTGTGCGCTCATCACGCTCGACGACGGCTACGTCTCCGCCTTCGAGAATGCGCGGCCCATCCTGAAAAAATTCGGCTACCCGTGGACCTACTTCATTTACACCAAGTTCATCGCCAGCGGCGGCAAGAGTATCACATGGGAGCAGCTCGCCACCCTGCGCGACGAGGGCGTGGAAATCGGCGCGCACACCGCCACGCACCAGAGCCTCCGCGAGACGCGAGGCAAGTCGCCCGAGTCATACGACGCATGGCTGAAGGAGGAAATCATCGGCTCGAAACAACTCATCGAGAAAAAGCTCGGCGTCCGCTGCGCGGTGTTCGCGTACCCCGAGGGACGCTACAATGCGAAGGTGCTCGACATGGTGAAGTCGGCGGGCTTCGACGCCTCGTTCACCGTGTACGGCCAGCGCGTCACCCACAGCGCGAACGCGGAAAAAATCGGCCGCTACGCATGGTACAGCCGGCGCCCGCAGGACATGGAACTCGCGCTGAACTTCAGCGGCCCGCTCAGTCCCTCGGAATCCGAGCCGCCCGCTGCCGGTGAACTCGCGGCAGCGATGCTCCTCACGCAGCCGGCGAATGGCGACACCATCTCCGACTCCGCGCCGGTGCTGAAGGCAAACCTCGGCACGCTCGGCGAGTTCGACGAGAACACGCTCACGCTGCGCCTGAGCGGCGTGGGGCCGATTCCCGCAAAGTTCGATCACGAGAACAAAATCATCGAGGCGAAGCCGCCGCAGCCGCTGAAGCCGGGAGAATACACGGTCGTCGTCACGGCCAAGGCTGGTGGGAAAAAGGTGGAGACGCAGTGGAGTTTCAAAGTCGTGCCCGCAACGGGACTGAACGCGACGCTCAATCGCTGACGCCGACTGCGGCACGGGTCACGCGACTCACGGCGCGAGCCGTTCGATCTTCCACGCGCCCTCCGCCAGCCGCGTGTAGCGCAGGCGATCATGCAGCCGGCTCCTGCGGCCCTGCCAGAATTCGATCGTCGCCGGGCACACGACGTAGCCGCCCCAGTGCTCCGGCGCGGGCGGATTTTCGCCGAAGCGCGCCTTGGCCTCCTCGAATGATTTCTCCAACGCCGCGCGATCCGCGAGCACATCGCTCTGCCGCGAAGCCCACGCGCCGAGCCGGCTGCCGAGCGGGCGCTGCGGAAAATACGCCTCCGTCTCCGCGCGCGGCACCTTTTCCACACGGCCCGTCACATTTACCTGACGCTCAAATTCGCCCCAGCGAAACGTGAGCGCGCAACGCGGCTCGTGCGCGAGCTGGCGGCCCTTCGCGCTTTCGTAGTTTGTGAAAAAGGAAAACCCGCGCGCATCGCACGCCTTCAGTAACACCGTGCGCGACCACGGCTGGCCGACGGCATCCACGGTCGCGAGCGTCATCGCATTCGGCTCGAGGAGCTGCTTCGCGATCACCTCCACGAGCCACTTCTGAAACTGCCGCAGCGGATCGGGATCGAGTTCGCTTTCGAGCAGCCCGTGATGCCCGTATTCCTCGCGGAGATTTGCGATGTCGAAGTTGCTGGCCATGCGGCGAGCATCGGCATTCGCCGTGCGCGGCGCAATACGCCGGTGCAAATGGAGCGCCGGCGATTCGTCGGAAAAAAACGCGCGAGCAGAAGAGGTGGGCAAAGTCGCGCTGCGCGAGCGCCCGGTGTTGCGTCTCCCGGATGCGTGGCCACGCAGTCATCGGACGCTATCCGAGGGACACCGCTGCCATTTTCAATGTGCCGCTCCTGCCTGCATGCGCGGTGCGGACGAATCGTCGGCGCTACGCTGAGGTCACCGCGGCTTCGGCAGCGTGATGTGCGGCTCGCGGAGGTAAAGCGGATCGAGGTCGCCCTCGGCACAAATGCCCCGGCCCTCCGCCGCGAGTCGCGCGAGAGTGAGCGCCCGCGGGATGGCGACGAGTGCGTGCGGCACGAGCGCGAGCGGCTCGGCGGTGAGCACGGGCCAGCCGGGCAGCCTGGCGATGCTCGCAAGCAGGCCGGCAGCATCCGTGAGCAGCGGGCCTTCGGTGCAGATGCCGCGCTCGACCTTTGTAAAATAGAACGCGTCCCGCCGAGCATCGCCGATCGCGATGTGATGATCCGATCCGCACTCCCACGCGGCGACGCTCGGGATGCCCACGAGCCTCGCGCCATCCGCCATCGCAAAGCCCATCGCGGTCGCGATGGCGATGCGCACGCCCGCGTAGCTGCCGGGGCCGAGGCCGATGGCGATGACATCGAGTCGCGGCGCGAGTTCGCGCGCGCGCTGGAGCAGCGGCACGAGCGCGCAGCCGTGATTGCGGGCCGACGTGAACGCCTCATCGAGCAGCACGCGCGTACCGTCGAGCAGCGCGACGCTGCCGTGCGAGGTCGAGGTATCGATCGCGAGCACCGTCATGCGCGTTGCACCTCCTCGATCTCGCGTGTGTCGCCATCGCCTGCGCGAAGATGAAACCAGCGCGTGCCAGCGGGCAGCAGCGCGGGAAATTTTCCCGCCCACTCGATCACGATCACGCCGCCCACGCCGAGGTAATCGTCGAGCCCGATGCGCAGCACCTCGTCCGCGCTCTCCAGCCGGTAAAAATCGAAGTGGAACAGGGGCAGACGCCCGGCGGTGTATTCGTGGACGAGCGTGAAGGTCGGGCTCGTCACATCGCCTTCGCAGCCGAGGCCCGCGGCGATGCCTTTCACGAAATGCGTCTTGCCCGCGCCAAGGTCGCCATCGAGCGCGAGTATGTCGCCCGCACGCAGCGAAGCCGCGAGCGCACGGCCCTGCGCGAAGGTCTCCGCGGGGCTATGCGAAGTGATCGTAGCCACGGTGTTTGGATTTTCGTTTTGCCCGCACAGCGCCGCGCGTGAGCGTGCCGATTTGCGTGAGCGGCAGCTTCGGAAATTTCGCACGCCACTTCCCTTCAAGACTTTGCACATCACTGGGACTGACCGCGAACAGCAGCTCGAAATCCTCCCCGTCACCGAGCGCCTGTGCGACCATGCAGCCGCGTGTGCGCGGAATCTTGTCCCCGGCGATCTCGAAGCCGCAACCGCTCGCCTTCGCCAGCCGAGGGAGATCCGCGGCGAGGCCGTCGCTGAGGTCCATCATCGCGGGGATTTGGAAATTCCCCGTGAGCCAGCGCGCCTCCGCGAGGCGCGGGACGAAGTCGAGATGTTTGCCCGCGCGCGAGCCGCCGAGCCGTCCAGTCACAAAAAGAAAATCCCCCGCCCTTCCTCCGCCGCGGGTCACGCAACGCGCGCGCTCGACCTCGCCCGTGAGCGCGATGCTGATGAATGCCGGCCCCGGTGATCGCGAAGTCTCACCGCCCACGATGCTCACGCCGAAGCGCCGTGCGGCCTTGCGAAGTCCCGCGTAAATTCCGCGCAGCCACGCCATCTTCACGTCGCGCGAGACGGCAATCGTGATCAGCGCGTGCTTCGGCCATCCACCCATCGCCGCGATGTCGCTCACCGCGCGGCACAGCGCTTTCCAGCCGATGCGCGGGGGCTTCTCCTTCGCCAAAAAATGC
The DNA here is from genome assembly GCA_025355595.1 of Spartobacteria bacterium. GTDB lineage: Bacteria > Verrucomicrobiota > Verrucomicrobiia > Chthoniobacterales > Chthoniobacteraceae > SXWH01. The sequence goes on along the minus strand of JANXZI010000549.1, from coordinate 9,008 downwards.
ACGCCCTCGACGACGCAGTCTGTTTTCAAAAGCTGCCAGACGCGGTCGCGCACGCCGCCGATCACTGCGCAGTCGTCGCCCGCGCCGAGGCGCACATTTTTTCCGCACGGCAGGCCGCGCGTGAGCACCGCGACCACAGCATCCTCGCCGAGCGTGCCGATTTTCATGGCGTCGCGCTGTGCGAGGTCTGCCACCACATCAGCGCCAGCATCATCGTGTTAAAGCAGGCGTGCATGAGCATCGGGACGAAGAGCGAACCCGACCACTCGTAGGCGAGGGTGAGCGCAAGTGCGAGCACCGTGAGGACGGGGAATGCGGCTGCGTTGTTGTGAATCGCACCGAAGAGCAGCGAGACCGTGATCGCCGCAGGCAGCGGCCCGGCGAGACGCTTGAGCACTGGATAGAAATAGCCGCGGAAAAGGAATTCCTCAACGAGCGGTGCGATGACTGCCGCAGCGGTGAACACCTGCCAGAGAATGTCACGCTTTCCAGTCTTCGCCGCCTCGCGGAATTTCATCACCATGTCCTGCTGCTCCGCGTGTCCGCCGAGGATCTGGTACGTGATGGCCGTCACGATCATAATCACCGGCAGCAGAAGCACGATGAGACCGACCGCGACCCCGATCACCCGGAACAGTCCGAGGCGCTGCAACCCGAACATCGTCGGCAGGCTCAGGCCGCGGATCACCATCAGCGCGAGGATCGGCGGCAGCGCAAGAAAGAGGACGGTCGAAGCAATCTGAATCCACTGAGGGCCCGACAACGACGGAAAGAGCCATTGCATCGCCACGGCGAGCACCATCATCGCGACGAAGGCTCCCACCACGATCGTATCCGGCAGGCCGAACAGATCGCTGCGCACCTGCCCGCCGCGAATCCAGATCCCGCGGAGCAGCTTCCGATACACGATGACGCAGCCGTACAGCAGAGCGAGTGCGACGGCGTAGAGCGGCAGCGCCTGCTCATTCGTCAGCGGGATTTCTTTCGCGAGTGCGGCGAGTGTCACGGCTCGTCCGATGCGTTACGGGGCGAGGATTTCCGGCAGCAGGTAGAGCCGTCCGGGCTGGAGATGCAGCGAGGACTGCGGGCCGAGATTGATCTCTACCTTCTTGCTGCTGTCCGCTTTTCCGAAAATGCGGAGCAAGCGGCTGAAGGATTCGCTCGCGCGGTACTCGACGACGGTCGCTCCGGGTGAGCCGCCGAGTTCGATCGCCTTTTTCACCGCATCGTCGAGATCGCCTAGCTGATCGATCAGTTTTGCCTCGAGTGCGTCCTTGCCGGAGAGCACGCGGCCGTCGGCCACGCCGTTGCGCAGCGTGTCCTCGGGGAGCTTCCGTTCGGCAGCAACGATGCCGACGAATTTCGCGTAGGTCTGCATCACGAGATTCTGCACATAGTCGCGTTCCTCCTGCGTGCTCGGGCGCGAACCGCTGAGCATGTCCTTCATCTTGCCGCTCTTGAACGTGACCATCTGCAGGCCCACTTTTCCGAAAAGGTCCGAGTAGTTCAGCGTCTGCATGATCACGCCGATGCTGCCGGTGAAAGTCGTGTCGCGCGCGATGATGTGGCTGCCGCCGAGCGCCGCGTAGTAGCCGCCGCTCGCGGCCATCGCGCCCATGCTTACGACGACCGGTTTCCGGTCGCGCGCCTTGCGGATGATGTTGTAGATGTCGTCGCTCGCCGTCACTTCGCCGCCGGGGGAATCAATCGCGAGCACGATGGCGCGCACATCCTTGTCCTCCAGCGCCTGCTTGAACTGCTGCTTCATGTCCTCCGGCGAAGCGCCGGTGCTGAAGCCCATGTCGCCGCTGGAAATCACGCCGCCGAGACGGATGATCGCGATCTTTGCGGACACCTTCACCGCGCCTTTTGCATACGGCTTTTCCTCGAATTTCTGCGGTCCGCCCGAGCCGATGCCGAACATCGAGCCGACGAGGAACAGCAAGTTGAACAGGAGGCTGAGACACAGCAGCACGACGATGAAGACACCGAGGCAGCCGAAACGTTTTTCCGAGGCAGGCATCCCGCGACAGTGGGGAGCGGCGGAAAATTACGCAAGCCCGTGCGCGACAGAAGGGGTGGGTATGCCAGACGTTTGGCATTGGCTCGCAGGTGAAGCGGCGAAGCCGTGTCCCGGGTGGAGCACGCGACTCGCGTGCTCCACCCGACAAGCGCAGCGCGCTCACTTCAGCGGCAGGTAGAGCTTGGCGATGTATTCATTCGCGGCCTTGCGCCACTCGAAGCGTGCGGCTTTTGCGTTCGCGACGACCTTCGCCCACGCATCCGTGTCGTTGAGCTTCAGCTCGACGGCCGTCCGAACGGCGGCGGCGAAACCGTCCGCCTTTTCCACGAGGCTCGCGCCGGAAAAAAGGAAGCCGTCCGTGCCGTCGCGGATCGTGTCCTTCAGTCCGCCGGTCGCGTGTGCGACGACGGGCTGGCCATCGCGCATCGCGAGCATCTGCGCGATGCCGCACGGCTCGAAGCTCGATGGCATGAGGAAGATGTCGCCGCTCGCGTAGAGCGCGTCGGCGACGGGCGCGGCGAAGCCGTTGATGAAAATGAAATTCGTATGGCGCACGGCGAGATCGGCGAGGAAGTCCTCGATGTCGCGCTCGCCGGAACTGATCATCACGAGCACGCCATCGCTGCCGAGATCGCGCAGGATTTGCTCGAGCGATGACACGCCATTTCTTCCCGCCACACCTTCGCTCACGGGCGTGCGCATGAGGTCCACTTTCTGGCCCGCCGCGCGAGTCACGCAGGTGAGCAGGAGCTTCGAGGCCCTCACGACGAGCGTGGGATCGAGCAGCCGCGCGAGCACGGTGACGTGCGGGAGCCAGCGCGGTTTTTCGTCGGGCGCACTTTTGAAAAGCGACGGGAGCAAATCGCGGATGCTCGCGAAGAGCCGCGTGGCGTCGAGCTTCGGCGGCACGCGATCGGCGGGATATTCGCAGCCGTTCAGGATGCCGTGCAGGCGGCCCGCGGTGGCGGCGTTGCGCATGTCCCCGTCCAGGCCCTCGCCGCCGCAGCGGCCCGTGGCGGGATCGTTCGGCAGCAGCACTTCCCTCGCGTAGGTCGGCGAGACGACATGCACGGCGTCCGCGAGGCGGATGGCGGCGAGCATCGGATTGAAGCACGCGGGCCAGCGCGGATCACGGAGCACGGAATCGCGGTGCGGCGCGACGGTGCCGCGGCTCCATTCCACGCCGACGAGATCGGGGTACCACGCCTCCAGCGACGACTCATCCCCGGCGAGCGGACGCGCGCCCTGGTAGGCGAGATTGTGAATCGTGAACGCCGTGCGGATGCCGCGCAGGAACGCGAAGTCGGGATGAAATTCGCGCAGGGCAAAAAGGTATCCCGTCTGCCAGTCGTGCAGGTGCAGGCAGTCCACCTCGCCAAATGCGCCCGCGCGGATCGCGTCGCTCGCGATGCGGCAGAAGTGCGCAAATTTCGTCGCGTCCGACGCGAACGGGCGCTCGGGCGGATCCGCGACGTAGATCGTGTGCGAGCGGAGCAGCGGGTGATCCACCACGCAGTTGCGCACGCCCGGGGAGCCCGCGCCGGGCTTTGCCGGGCAGTCGTACAGCACCGGCACCGCGCCCGCGTGGCTCGCGAGCGGCGGAGCCTCGGCAAATTTCGCCGAGCCCGGCAGCGTGTGCAGGTGACCGTATGAAGGCGTGAGCACGATCACCTCGCAGCCCGCCGCCGCGAGCGCGCGAGGCGCATCGCGCACGACGTCGGCGACACCGCCGACCTTGCACCGCGGGATCGCGTCATTCTCCGCCGCGATCATCAGGATGCGCAGCGGCGGCACGGCGTCCGCGGGAAGTGGTGCCGGCGCCGGTGATGTCTTTTTTGCCGCAGCTTTCTTCTTCATGGCCGACACATCCTGCCCGCCCCGCGTCGCCTGCTCAATCCGATTGATGCTTTTTCTGTGGAAGCCCACAATTTGCGCGCATGATTTTCCGCCTCGCACTGCTCGTCACACTCCTGATGCTCCCGTTGCGCGCCGATGAAAAGGTGCACCTGCCGCAGATGGTGATTGTGTTTGGCGATTCGATCACCGCGGGCGGGGCGCTGCCCGCGAATGAGCGCGACGCGGTGTGGGTGCGGGTCGTGGAGCGGGAGTCGAAGGGGCGGCTGGGGATGGTGAACGAGGGCAAGGGCGGACGGCCGACGGATTCGGTGAAGGAATTCGAGGCGATGCTCGCGCGGCAGCCGCAGGCCGCGGTGCTGGTGATCGCGCTGGGGACGAATGATTCGCGGGACATCACCGCCGCGTGCGTGCCGAAGGCGGTGGCGAACGTGCGCGGGATGATCGCCAGGGCTCGTCAGCAATACGGCGCGAAGCTGCGCATCCTGCTCGCCGGGCCGCCGAACATCAACAAGGCCGCGCTCGTCGCGACGAAGCCCATCGCGAACGAGCGCGAAGCGAAGCTGCGCGAACTTGGCGACGCCTTTGCCGCGCTCGCGAAGGAGACGGGCTGCGAGTTTACGAGTCTCTTCGGCATCGTGCCTGAAGCGAGCATGACGAAGGACGGCGTGCATCCCGACGCCGCGGGGAACGCGGCCATCGCGCGCGTGATGCTGGCGAAGCTCGCGCCGTGAGCGGGTTGATTTGGAAGCCAGGAAACGAAGAAGACAAACAGCGGAGAATGAGTTCGGCTTCTTGGATTCATGGCTTCCAAATTCAAAACAGGGCCCGTGAGCGCGGACAGTTGGCAAGCGCGGGATGTGTGCTAGGAACTGCGCGCCATGTTCCGCACCGCCGCCATTTTTCTCGCACTCACGTCCGCACTGCTCGCGCGTGAGTTCGATCCGCGGCGCGATGTGTTCTCGTTTTCGAACGACACTGTCTTCAACTACAACGTGGATGCGGCCGGGAAGCTTCACGTCAAGGGCAGGAAGGAGAAACCTGCGGGGCCCACGCACTGCTGCTTTCTGTTCACGCGATCGGCGATGCAGTTTTGGAAATTCGCGCGCTTCGAGCCACGGCAGCCACGACTTTCCGAGGAGGAATATCGGAAGCGGATCGTCGCACTTTTCAAAATCAACCCGTGGGAGAACCGCGAGGAACGCATCGTCTTTCCCGGATACCCGGACCTCTGGTCATTTTCGCAGCACCATGAAAAAACCATCCGCGGCAATCTCGGGAGCTGGCTCCTCACCTACCTGCGCGTGGGCAACTGGCGCACGATGAATCCCGTCATCCGCTGGCGGCAGCGGAGCATCGCGGAGAGGCTTTTTGCGCAGGTGAGCCGCGGGGAGATTCGTGCGATGTATCTTGCCAGACTCCCGCACATGAACCACGTCGTCCTCGCCTATCACGCCGAGCGGCTGGCGGACGGCGGGATGCGGTTCCGGGCGTACGATGCAAACTCCGCGGGCAAATCCGTGCGGCTCGACTACGTCGCGAAAAGCAATCTGTTCGACTTCGAGAAATGCTTCTACTGGCCCGGCGGCGAACTGCGCGGAATGCCCGTGTATGACAGGCCGCTGCACTGAGCGCGTGTATTTCTCAACGCAGAGACGCAGAGACGCTGAGGCAGGCGCAAATGAATCGCCGCGGGTTGCGCACTCTTTTCTCTGCGCCTCTGCGTCTCGGCGTTTCATCTCAATGAGGCATCCGCCGCGGACCAGCTTGCCTCATATCCTCTGAATGTTCATCGCCGCCGCCAGCACCGCACAAACTCCGCCGTGGCTCATCGCGCCGTTTGCGCTGCTGCTGCTGTGCATCGCGCTCGGACCGCTCGCGTTTCCGAAATTCTGGCATCGGCGGTATCCGAACATCGCGCTCGGGCTCGCGGGGATCAGTGCGGCGTGCCAGCTCGCGATGACCGGGAGCTTTGCGCCACTGCGGCATGCGGTGGAGGAATATGCGGGGTTCATCGCGCTCATCGCATCGCTCTATGTCGTGAGCGGCGGCATCCACATCCGGGTGAAGGGCGAGGCGACGCCGGCGGTAAACTGCACGTTCCTCGCCATCGGAGCGGTGCTCGCGAATGTCATCGGCACCACGGGCGCGTCCATGCTGCTCATCCGTCCGTGGATTCGGATGAACCGCTACCGCATCACCGCGTTTCATATCGTGTTCTTTATCTTCATCGTGAGCAATGTCGGCGGCTGCCTCACGCCCATCGGCGATCCGCCGCTCTACATGGGCTACTTGAAAGGCGTTCCGTTTTGGTGGGTGCTCCAGCATTGCTGGCAGGCGTGGGCGGTCGCGGTCGCGGGGCTCATCGCGATCTTCGCCGTGTTCGATCGCATGAATTTTCTGCGCGCTCCGAAGAAAGTGCGCGACGCGGAAACTGCGCATGAGACGTGGAGCTTCCGGGGGATGCACAATCTCGTGTTCCTCGCCGTGATCCTTTTCGCCGTGCTCGTGCTCCCGCTCGGCTGGCGCGAAGGCGTGATGACCGCGGCGGCGCTCGGTTCGTGGTTCACGACGAAGCGCGATATTCACGAGGCGAACGACTTTGCGTGGGAGCCGGTGAAGGAGGTCGCGTGGCTTTTCATCGGCATCTTTGTCACGATGACGCCTGCGCTGCATTACCTGCAAGGCAACCCGCCTCCGCTCGCGAGCGCGCACGAGTTTTACTGGGCGACGGGCGCGCTCTCCGCCGCGCTCGATAATGCGCCGACGTATCTCGCCTTCCTCGCCGCGGCGCTCGGGCAGCAGCATCTCGCGATGGAGAATGTCGCGGGCATCACCGCGTTCGCCTCGGCGCAGGCGGGGACGCTGGAGGCCATCTCGCTCGGCGCGGTTTTCTTCGGCGCGATGACCTATATCGGCAACGGCCCGAACTTCATGGTGAAGGCCATCGCCGAGCACGCGAAGGTGAAGACGCCATCCTTCCTCGGCTACGTCGTGCGATTCGCGCTGCCGATCCTTCTGCCGTTGCTCGCGCTCATCGGCGTGCTGTTCTTTTCGCGCTGGCACCCCTTCGGATAACTAGGCGCGATGGTTCCATGCGAAAGGTCCCCGTTGAACCACAGAGGTTCACAGAGGCATTCACAGAGGGGCGCAGAGGCTCTGTGATTCCTCCGTGCATCCTCTGTGGACCTCTGTGGACCTCTGTGGTTAAAGCAGCGATGCCGCGACCTTGCGGAGACACCTGCATCGCCGCTAGCCTCGCGCCATGTTTACCGGACTGGTCATCGAAACAGGCGAGATCGTCTCGCTCACCCGCACCGGCGAGAGCGCGCGCCTCACGCTGCGCGCGCCCGCGACCGGGCCGGGCGCGCAGATCGGCGACAGCATCGCGGTGAATGGCTGCTGCCTCACCGCCACCGTGCGCGACGGCGAGCGCGTGTCCTTTGATCTCCTCGCGGAAACGCTGCGCCTCACGAATCTCGGCAGCCTCGCGCCAGGCTCGCGCGTGAACCTCGAACCGGCGCTCGGTGCGGGCGCGAAGCTCGGCGGGCATTTTGTGCAGGGTCACGTGGACACGACAGCGGAGGTGCTCGACTTCTCGCCGCACGGGGCGGACTTCCGGCTCGAAGTCGCGCTGCCCGCGGACTTCGCACAGTATGTCGCGCACAAGGGCAGCATCGCCGTGGACGGCATCAGCCTCACCGTCGCTGAGGTAAAGGACGCGAGCTTCATGTGCTGGATCATCCCGCACACGCGCACGGTCACGAATCTCGCCGCGCGGAGCAAGGGCGGGCGCGTGAACCTCGAATTCGACCTGCTGGCGAAATACGTCGAGCGCATCGTCGCGCGGAAGAGGGCATGAACACGGAGGACTCGCGCCAAGACGCCAGGTCGCCAAGAAGATTGCTGTGCAGGCAGCCATGGGACGCGCCGCACTTTGAACCCCCAGGGATCTTCTTTGCGTCCTGGCGTCTTGGCGCGAGAAAATGATCCGCGCGATTTCCGCCGCCGAAACGATCGCCGTGCGCTGGCCCATCCTGCGCCCCGGCTTCGCGCGCGAGACGGCGGTCTTCGATGGCGACGAAGCACCGTCCACGCTGCACTTCGGCGCGTTCGATGGCGGCGCGCTGGTCGGTGTTGCCTCGATTTATCTCGTGCCGTGCCCGGAGAAAATTCCCGCACTTCCAGTCAGCGCGGGTCACGTCAGCGCGGCGCATGACGACGGATCGGCACGGGACGCGACGCCCGCGTTCCAACTCCGCGGCATGGCGACGCTGCCGGAAGTGCGCGGACGGCGCTTCGGCGAGGCGCTGCTCGCCACGTGCGTCGCCGCGGCGCGGGAACGGGGCGCGGCGATCCTGTGGTGCAATGCGCGCACGAGTGCGGCGAAATTTTACGCGAAGAACGGCTGGCAAATCGTCGGCGTGGAGTTCGACATCCCGACCGTCGGCCCGCACTTCCGGATGTGGCGCGCGGTGGCGGCGGCGTAGCACAGGTTTGGAACCTGTGCGGCCTGCGGAAATTCTTTCCGCAGTCTCCGCTGCCCGGCTGGCTCATCCCATCTCGCAAAAATATGTGGATGGATGGAACGCAGGCGCGTAGCGCCGTGACAACAGTAGCCCCGGGTGACGAGTCTTCGAGGAACCCGGGGATCATCAAACCCAACGGACATAGCCGCGTAGCGGCGCAACAAGGCGTGCGAGCGCCGGAATTGTGCCGCTGCTCCGCAGCTTGCCTTTTTTTACGGACGATCCCCGCGCTCGCTGCGCTCGCACGGGGCTACTGTGGTAACGGCGCTCCGCGCCTGCGCGGCATGAGTCCCCTCGATCTTGCGAGATGGTATCATCGGCGTCGCGAGGATCATCGGTGCCGCACGACGAGATACCGGGATCGGAGTCCCGCTGGCCGCACAGATTGCAAATCTGTGCTACGGCTGGCGCTCGACTTCGTACCAGAGCGTGCGGTGCTGCGGGCCGATTTCGAGGGTGTCGTTGGTCACGGGGATTTCGGCGCGGCGCTGGCCGCGTTCGTCGAGCGCCCAGGCCTTGAACTTGCGGCCGCCGGGGAGTTCGATCTTCGCCGCCGGGCCTTCGACGAGCACGGGCGCGCGGCCCCAGTCGCGGCCCACGCT
>JANXZI010000518.1 GCA_025355595.1 Spartobacteria bacterium | reverse complement strand
CGTTCCGCGTAGTCGGGCAGGGTGCATTCTGCGGATGGCGTCCCGTCGCGTGTGCCTGCGGCCTGCTGATCCACGTAGCTCAACAGCCATTGGGCGAGCTTCTGCGCCTCGCCAAGCGGCAGTTCCTTCACGGCGGATTCGATTTCCAGCGCGGTGCTCATGGGGAAGAGGTTAGTCGTTGCCGTCCAATTTGCCAATGCACATTTGGCCATCGGTCGAGCGAGCCCTTCGACGGGCTCAGGGCCTTGAGCTTGTCGAAACGGCGCAGCGAGCGAAAATCATCGGATCGCGCCGTCCAAAAAATCATGCGCCCCGGCAGGGGCGAGGGAGCGGTCACGCGGCGGGTTTGACGGCGATGCGCGCACCGGTGCGTAACTCCGCCTGCCGCGCCCGCGCCTGCTCCGCGATGCGCTGATAATGCGCGACCAACTGCTCGGGCGTGAAGTCCTTCGTCTGCTCGTGAATGCGGGCCTGCGCGCGCCGCTTGGTTTTCACGCACTCGTATTCTTCAAGTTTCATAGGCGATGACTTCGGCAGGGGTGTTGATGCTGATGCTGTCAAAACCGTTGATCAGGTTCACCCCGTTATACAGCGGTATTTTGTCAAAGTGGACGATGTGCCGGAAATTCCAGCTCACGATGCACCGGCAGTGCTGCGCGCTGGCGAGGGCGACATGCAATGCGTCGGTGGCCCATTTTGCCGTGACCACGCCCGCCTGCAAATAGGCGTCGCGCAGGCGCACGGCCTCGATGGAGACGGTGATAAACTCAGCCCACGGCAGGTGTTCCTCATAGACCGCGCGCACCCGTTCCGGAGCCTCCTGAAGCTCATCCACGACGACGGGCGACATGACCAACTGGAACCGTCCGGCCTTCACCTGCACGAAAAACTCCCGGCTCGCCTCGTCAATTCCCGGATCAAACACACCTCCGTAAACGGAAGTGTCGGCATAGACTCGGATGGGCATGGCGTGAGGCTACCGCGCAGTAATTCCGTGGGCAACATGGTTCAGAAGAAGAATAAGAAGCAGGTGCCTGTGCTGCGCATCGGAATATCGATCACCACCGGATCGCGCCGTCCAAAAAATCATGCGCCCCGGCAGGGGCGCGGGAAAATGCGCGTGCAAGTTTTCCCCCGCCCCATCCGGGTCGGTTGCCGTTGTGTGCCCGTTGATCCGGTGGTGTTCGCTCCGCCACGCACGGCGCTGCTGCGCTCGGGCACCGGCTAATTTCCCTCGTCCCTCCGGGACGCGAGGCAATCGCGCGCCTTGCTTTGATTGCTTGCTGCAACACTGCCGCCGCCTATCTTCGCGCCACCCGCACCGCTCAAAATCGTCGTTGAGAAACATCCCGACGGCTACGTCGCGTATCCACTCGGGCTGGCGCGCGGTGTCATCGTCGGGCAGGGCGACAGCTACGACGAGGCGCTGGCGAACGTGCGCTCGGCGATTGCATTCCACGTCGAGACCTTCGGCCCCGAGTCGCTCGCCGCGGTGGACGACAGCCCGGTGCTTGAAGCCTTCGTCGCCGACGCCGCCGTGTCGGCGTAACGATTCCGCGCCGTGTGAAATCTTGGATTTGCCTGCGGCGGCGAGGCGGATTCGATGCGTTTTTCGACGGCATCCGCAACAAGTACGGTGGCCGCGAAGAAAATGCAGATGCAGAAAAATGCGCCTCCCATTGCATCGAATGCTGCCTACCCCAGCGTCCACCCCTTGCGATATTCGCGCTTGAGGAAGCGCTCGGCGTCGGGGGCGTTCGGGATGCGCATGGCGGCGGTGTCCCATTCGAGCTTCTTGCCGGCGCGGTAGGCGACGTTGCCGAGGTGGTTTGCCTCGGTGAGGCGGCCGCTGTAGGCGAAATTGCAGGTGGTGGGCGAGCCAGTCTTGCACGCCTGGATCCATTCGGCGTAGTGGCCGATCGAGGGCGGGATGGTCTCGGACGGCGGGACGAAGCCCTCAAATTGTTTCTCAGGCAGCAGCGCGTGCTTGCCGTAGGTGGAGACGAGCATGCCTTTGTCGCCGACAAAGAGCACGCCGCTGTCGGCCCACGCCGGGATGATTTTTTGCTGCCACTGCGGCGGCTTCATCTGGCCCTGATACCAGGTGAGCTTCACGGGCGGCATCGTGCCACGGGCTCCGTAGGTGTAGGTGGCGCTCATTGAGGCGGGCGCGATTTCCGGGTGCGGCGGCGGGCCGCTGGCCTCGACGGTGAGCGGGGCGTCGAGGTTCAGCGCCCAGAAGGGGAGGTCATTCCAGTGCGAGCCGAGGTCGCTCATCGTGCCGTTGCCGAAGTCCCACCAGCGATACCACTTCGGGCCGGGGAAATAGACGCTGGAATACGGGCGCATCGGCGCGGGGCCGATCCACAAATCCCAGTCGAGTCCCGCGGGCACGGGCTCTTCCACGGTCGGGCGCTCAAGCACGCTCACGATGTCGTGATAAGCGGCGGCATCCTCGGCGGACTGCCGGCCCCAAGTGCGGCTCACCCACACATGGCATTCGCGCACGGGGCCGATGGCATTGCCTTGGATCAGTTCGACGACGCGGCGGTAGTTGTTCGTCGCGTGAATCTGCGTGCCCATCTGCGTGGTGACGCCCGCGGCCTTCGCGGCCTCGGTGACGATGCGCGCCTCATGCACGTCGCGCGTGAGCGGCTTCTCGCAATAGACGTGCTTTTTCCTCCGCAGCGCCGGCAGCGTGGCAAAGGCGTGCGTGTGCTCCGTGGTGGCGACGACGACGGCGTCGAACTCCGAGTCCTTCATGTCGTCGTAGAGCTTGCGGAAGTCGGTGAACTTCTTCGCGCCCGGCGCCTTCGCCGCGGCAGCGTCGAGGTTCTTTTGGTTCACGTCGCACAGCGCGACGATGTTCTCGCTCATCACGCCCGCCATGTCCGCCGCGCCGCGACCGCCGCAACCGATGATGGCGATGTTCAGCTTCCCGCCCGGCGACGCGGAACGGAGGATCGCAGGAAATGCGAGTGCGCCCGAGGCGGCGGCTGCGGTGTGGAGGAAGTTGCGACGCGTGATGCGCGCGGAAGTGTGGCGGGTGTTCATGGAGTGGTGGAGTGAGGGAGTGTTGTGGTCGGGGAAAAATTCGCGCGGGCGTTTTTGCCGCACGCGAAGCGCGAGGATTCACGCGCGCGGGCACAGCGTCTATTTTGAAATGACACGGATCTTTGAGTCCAGATCGTCTGAAACTTTTCGCGCGGCTCTGCGCTGAGGGCCAAAGGCCCGAAAACATGCCAGCCCAGGGCAACGCCCTGGGTATCGCCAACAAAAAGTTCAAAGCCCTGAAGGGGCGGCGCAACCGTGTCGCGCCCTTTCAGGGCTTTGCGCGTTCCACTCGAAACCCAGGGCGTTGCCCTGGGCTGGCATATTTCGCACCGTTGGTGCACGCGAGGCAGCACGCACTCGAAGTGCATGGCCGACTCGAAAGTGCGGACAGGAGTGCCTGCCTTACGCGAACGCCGCAACCGCCTCGTCCGTCGCCTCCGCGAGAACCGCGAGCGATTCCTCCAGCGCGTCGCGCGGGATGGTGAGCGGCGGGGCGATCTTCACCGTTTGTCCCCACGCGCCGACGGGCGCGAAGAGCAGCAGCCCCTTCCACATGCATCGCTCGATGATCGCGTGCGCGAGATCGTGGTCGGGTTCCTTCGTGCCGCGCTTCAGCGCCTGCATTCCCGCGACGAGTCCACGCGCGGAGACATGGCCGATCACCTGCGGATGCTTCGCCTGGATTTTCTTCAGCGCCGCGAGCAGCACCGGTTCCAGCGCGGCGGCGTTCTCGGTGAGTTTTTCGCGCACGATTTTCCGCACGCTCGCGAGCGCGGCGGCGACGCAGACGGGGTTGCCCGTGTGCGTGCTCGTCATCGAGCCGGGGGCAAACTGATCCATGACGCTCTCGCGCCCGATCACCGCGGAGAGCGGCAGCGAACTGCTGATGCCCTTGCCGCAGCAAATCACATCCGGCGACACGCCGTTGTGCTCGAACGCCCAGAATTTCCCCGTGC
>JANXZI010000517.1 GCA_025355595.1 Spartobacteria bacterium | reverse complement strand
TGTTCCGCGTGCAGCCCACGGCCAACAAGGTGCAGATCCGCCAAGCGATCGAGAAGCTTTTCAAGAAGAAGGTCATTCGCGTAAACACGTTGAATTGCTTTGGCAAAGCCAAGCGTGGCCGCACGCAGCACCCCGGTCGCACCAGCGATTGGAAGAAGGCCATAGTCACCCTCGCCCCCGGCGACAAAATCGAACTCGCCTAACCTAATATGGGACTCAAAACTTTCCGCCCACTCACGCCGACCAACCGCTTCAAGGTTCTCCCCGACTTTGCAGAGGTCACGAAGAAGAAGCCTGAGAAAAGCCTTGTCGAGGCCAAGCCGAAGACCGGTGGCCGCAATAACAATGGCCGTCTGACGACCCGTCACATCGGTGGCGGCCACAAGCAGAAGTACCGCATCATTGATTTCAAGCGCAAGACGCGCGGTGTCACCGCGGAGGTCATCGCGATCGAATACGATCCGAACCGGACCTGCCGGATTGCTCTCGTGCAATATCCTGACAAAGAGAAGTCATATATCCTCGCACCCGTTGGTCTTGGTGTTGGTGACAAAGTCACGGCCGGTCCCGGCAGCGAGCCGAAGGTCGGCAATGCGCTCCCGCTACAGGAAATTCCGCTCGGCTCCACGATTCATAATGTTGAATTGCAGCCTGGTCGCGGTGGCCAGATGGCCCGCAGCGCAGGCGCAGGCGTCATTTTGAACAACCGCGAAGGTGACTTTGCGCTGCTGAAGCTGCCCTCCGGTGAAATCCGCCGCGTCCACGTCAACTGCTATGCGACGATGGGGCAGGTCGGCAATGTGGATCACATGAATGTCAGCTCCGGAAAGGCAGGACGCAGCCGCTGGCGCGGTGTCCGCCCGACGGTTCGCGGCATGGTGATGAACCCGGTGGATCATCCGATGGGTGGCGGACAGGGCAAGTCCAAGGGCGGTGGCGGACGCCATCACCCGATGTCGCCCTGGGGTCAGCTCGCCAAAGGTTTCAAGACGCGGCGGAAGCACAAGCCGAGCGACCGCTTTATCGTCCAGCGCAAGAATTCAACGAAGAAAGCAGCACTCTAAACGAATATGGGACGCAGCCTCAAAAAAGGACCGTTTGTCGAGCAGCATGTGCTCGAGAAAGTTGACAAGATGAATGCGGCACCGGTGAAGAAGCCGATTAAGACTTGGTCGCGCCGCTCGACGATCATCCCCGATTTCGTCGGACACACGTTCCTCGTGCATAACGGGAAAGTTTTCAACTCGGTCTTCGTGACCGAAAACATGGTGGGTCACAAGCTTGGTGAGTTTTCGCCCACGCGAATCTTCAAGAAGCACGGTGCCCACACCGCCAAAGTGGCGAAGTAGCAGGGCCGGCCGCGTGCCGGGTCTCAGCAATGAAATCCTCCACGGCCATCCTGTTCGTCATCACTTTCCTCGCGCTCGGCGCGGGCGTCGGCCAAGCCGACGAAAGTTCTTTGCCAGTTACAGATTCAGAATCTCCCGAGGCGTCCGCCATGGCCGCTTTTGGAAAGCTCCTCGCTGAAAATCGCAAGCTCCGCGCGGAAGTGGAAGAAGCCAGAAAGCTGGCAGCCACCACGACTGCCGAGTCCGAGATCTTCAAGCGGCAAGTGCAAGAAATGGCCCTCCGCATGGAGGCGCTCGGAAGCAGCACGACCGATCCTTCCAAGCTCGAACAACGACTGCTTCACGCAGTCCACGATTTGCAGCTAAGTGAACGCAGCAGGAAAAACCTGAGTGCGGAACTCATGCGAATGGTCCAGTTGGCGCAGGCATTTGTCGAAAAGACCGATGCCGAAACCAAAATGGTCCTGCAGACCGAACTAAAGAAAGCCGAGGAAACCCTCGTGAAAGCCGCCGTCGGTGATTTTGCAGCCCTCGAACAGAAGGCAGCAGAGCCGCCAGCAGATCTCCAAAACGGGAAAGTCAGCGCGGTGAAGCCGGAACTCGGCTGTGTCGTCATCAACCTCGGCACGAAGCAAGGGGTAAAAGTCGGCATGCCATTCCAAGTGCGCCGCGGGACCAAGCTCGTCGCGACCATCCGGGTCGTGGACGCCAGGCAAGGATTTGCAGGCACTGTGATTCAGAATCTTGTTTCAGACAAAGACCCCATAAGGCTGGGTGACACCGTAAAGGTGGAGGCCCAACTCAACTAATTTTCAACTAACAACCAAAGCCACCAAATTTAACGCAAAATGGAAGTCAAAGCCATCTATAGATTTGCGCGCATGTCGGCCTTCAAGCTCCGAGATGTGACGCGCGAGATCCAAGGCCATCCTGTCGCAAGGGCCCTGGACATCGTGGCATTCAGCCCAAAGAAGGCCGCCTTTCTCGTGCAGAAGACGCTGAAGAGCGCCATCGCGAACGCTGAAAACAACCACAATCTCCGCGCCGACTCGCTCGTCGTGAAGGAAGCGGTCGCGGGTGAATCCACGACGATCAAACGATTCACTCCGAAGGCTCGCGGCAGCGCAGGCCCCATCCGCAAGCGCACGAGCCATATTTTCATCACGCTTACTGACGAAATCAAAGTCAAGCAGCGGGCAGCCAAAGGGACTAAGTCGGCGACCAAGAAGGTTGCGAAGGCTGCACCTAAAAAGTCCGCAGAGAAATCCAACGAATAAATCATGGGACAGAAAACCAATCCAATCGGCTTCCGCCTCGCGGTCAACAAGGACTGGCGTTCCAAATGGTTCGCCAGCCGCAAGGAATTTCCTGAATTTCTCGCGAGCGACATTAAGATTCGCAAATTGCTGAAGGAGAAGCTCCGCCTTGCCGCAGTCTCGAAGATCGTGATCGAGCGCGCCTGGAACAGCCTCCGCGTGACCATCCACACCGCGCGCCCCGGCATCGTCATCGGACGGAAGGGATCGGAAATCGAAAAGATGACCGAAGAAATCTCGAAGCTCTCCGGCGGCAAGCAGGTGAAGGTTGACATCATCGAAATCAAGTCACCTGACCTCGATGCCCAGCTCGTCGCGGAGAACGTGGCCATGCAGATGGAGCGCAGAATCAGCTTCCGCCGCGCGATGAAGAAAGCCCTCCAGATCACGATGGAGCAGGGTGCCAAAGGCATCAAAGTGCGTTGTGCGGGCCGTCTCGGAGGAGCTGAAATCAGCCGTGCGGAATGGTATCGCGAGGGAAGCATCCCGCTGCACACGCTGCGCACACCGATTGACTATGGCTTTGCCGAGGCCCGCACGACCTATGGAATCATTGGCGTGAAGTGCTGGATTTGCAAACCTGCCGCCGCAGTCCAGGAAGAAAAGAAGGCGGCCAGCGGCGGAGAAAAGACCGAGTCTGCCGAACAGCAGCCCGCTGCCTAACAAGATAGCAATTTCAAACCGGAGCAAACCAAATGCCTTTGTTGCCAAAACGTGTTAAGTATCGGAAGAGCCACCGCGGAAGTCGCGCGGGAATGGCCTCCCGCGCCATCAACCTTGATTTCGGATCGTTCGGACTGCAGACCATCGAGCGCGCCTGGATCACCAATACCCAGATCGAAGCTGCCCGTGTCGCGATGACCCGCAACATGAAACGCAAGGGCAAGATGTGGATCCGCATTTTCCCCGACAAGTCAGTCACGGCGCGTCCGCCGGAAACGCGAATGGGCAAGGGCAAAGGCCAGCCGGAGTATTGGGTCGCGACGGTTCGTCCTGGGAACATCCTTTTTGAAATTGACGGCATCTCCGAGACGCTCGCCCGCGAGTCGCTCCGCCTTGCCGCGGACAAGCTGCCGGTGCGGACGAAATTCCTGACGCGCCATAACTAATCGCCGAGCATGAAGAACCAAGAAATTCGCGAACTGACGCCTGACGAACTTCGGGCGCGCAAACGGGAGCTGCGCGAGCAGATTTTCCACCTCCGCCTCCAGCAGGCCGGCGGGCAGCTCGAAAAGCCGAGCGAACTCCGCAGTCTCCGCCGCGAGGTGGCGCGCATCGAGACCGTGCTCACCCAAAAGAACCAGACTGCGGCCACTGCCGCCAAGTAACCCTATTCCATGAGCGAAACTGCAACACCTGAAACCACCGCGCGCGGTCTCCGCAAGACCCGGGTCGGCGAAGTTGTCTCGAACAAGATGCAAAAGACGGTGGTTGTGAAGACGACCATGCGCGTGCCGCATCCGAAGTTCGGCAAGATCATCAAGAGCGTCAAAAAATTCTACGCGCACGACGAGGAACAGAAGGCTCAGGTGGGTGATCTCGTCCGCATCGCGGAAACCCGCCCGCTCAGCAAGCTGAAGTGCTGGCGTGTCGTTGAAATCCTCAAGCACTAACTACTCCGCGGCCTGAATGGGCTGCAATATTTCCTATGCTCCAAATTCGTACCAGACTCGATGTTGCTGACAACACGGGTGCCCGCATGGCCAAGATGATCGGTGTGATCGGCAAGGCCACCATGACTGCCCACATTGGCGATGTCATAACCGCACACATCCGCGAGGCGCAGCCTGGCGGGCAGGTCAAGAAGGGCGAAGTCGTCCGTGCAGTTGTCGTCCGCACCAAGCAGGCGATCCGTCGCGAGGACGGCAGCTATCTTCGCTTTGACAACAATGCGATCGTCATCATTGACAAGGACGAGAATCCCAAGGGCACCCGCATCTTCGGTCCTGTGGCGCGCGAACTTCGCGAGAAGAATTTCATGAAGATCATCTCATTGGCACCGGAGGTTCTCTAACATGTCCAGCCGTCTTAGCTTTCACGTCAAAAAGGGAGACACCGTCTCCGTCATCAGCGGCAACCACAAGGGTGCCAGCGGAAAAATTCTCGCAGTGCTGCCGAAAAAGCAGCAAGTGCTCGTCGAGGGCGTGCGCATCATCAAGAAGCACATGAAGAAGAGCCAGGAGAACCAAACTGGCAGCATCGTCGAGCGCGAAGGCCCGATCCATGTCTCCAATGTGAAGCTCGTCGAAAAAGTGGAGCCCAAGAAGGCAACCAAGAAGAAAAAGTAAGCCATGTCCGTCGAAATCCACGAAGAATACAAAAACCGCGTGATCCCGGCCCTGAAGGCCGCGCACGGTTATACGAACATCAATCAGGTGCCCAAGGTGGACAAGGTTGTCGTGAACACCTGCGTCAACCTGAATACCGGCGATGCCAAGCAGGCATTGGAGGACGCGAAGAACGAACTCGCGACCATCACCGGCCAGAAGCCCGCTGAGACGCGTTCCAAGAAGGCGATCTCCAATTTCAAACTCCGCAAGGATCAGGCAATCGGCGCAAAGGTGACGCTGCGTGGCCGCCGGATGTATGAGTTTCTCGAGCGTCTGATCAAGACCGCGCTGCCCCGTATCCGCGACTTCCGCGGTGTGAGCACCCGTGCTTTTGATGGGAACGGCAACTATACCTTGGGCGTCTCTGACCAGTCCATCTTCCCGGAAATCGAACTCGACCGCATCAAGCGCAATATCGGATTTGATGTGACCATTGTCACCACTGCCCGCACGGATGCGGAGGCCAAGAGCCTCCTCACCGAATTGGGTATGCCATTTTCAGATAAGGCGCGCCTGAAGCGCGCGCAACAGCAGGAACAACCGGCTGCCTAACAAGACATGAGCGCACTTACCGATCCCATCGCAGATTTTCTCACACGCCTTCGCAATGGCTGCAGCGCGGGCAAGACTGAGGTCTTGTCCCCGTATTCCAAGATGAGGGCGGAAATCGCCCGCATCCTCAAGCAGGAAGGCTATATCTCGAACTTTGAAGTCGAGACCGGCACCGGACCGCACACCCAATTGAAGGTGGTCAACAAATTCGTCAATCGCGCCCCGGCCATCACCGGCCTCAAGCGCGTATCCAAGCCCGGTCTGCGCCGCTATGTCGGTTCCACCGAAATCCCGCGTGTCCTCGGCGGAATCGGCATCAGTATCCTTTCGACATCGAAAGGCCTGATGTCCGGGCGCGAGGCCAAGAAACAGAACGTCGGCGGTGAATTGCTGGCATTCGTCTGGTAACGACTATGTCCCGAATCGGAAAAAAAATCATCGAACTGCCGGCCAAGGTCACCGTAAAAATCGGTGCTGATGGTGCGGTGAATGTCGAAGGCCCCAAAGGCAAGCTGTCGTGGACGCTGCCCAGCGGAGTCAGCGGCAAGGTTGACGGCACGAAAGTCACCGTCGCCTGCGACACGCCGAGCGCAAATGCACTGCATGGTCTTAGTCGGGCTTTGATCAATAACATGGTGATCGGCGTCGCAGATGGCTATGTGAAGGAGTTGGAAATCCAAGGCGTCGGTTTCAAGGCCGCGCTGAAGGGATCCCTGCTCCAGCTTAACCTTGGCTATTCGCACGAAATCAATCATCCGATTCCCGCTGGCGTGAAGGTGACTGTCACCGATAACACGAAGGTGCGCATCGAGGGCATTGACAAGCAGGTCGTGGGGCAGCTTGCCGCCGAGGTGCGGGGCTATTACCCGCCTGAGCCTTACAAGGGCAAGGGTGTCCGCTATGCGGGCGAGAAGATTATCCGCAAGGAAGGTAAAACCGTCCAGTAAGCCATGGCTAAGAACATCAAAAAAGCAAGCATCCAGATGCGCCATCAGCGCATTCGCAAGATCGTCTCCGGCACCCAGGAGCGTCCGCGTCTCGCCGTCCATTTCAGTGGAAAGCACATCTACGCGCAGGTCATTGACGACACCGTCGGCAAAACCATTGCCAGCGCGAACACGACCGAAGCAGGTCTCAAGGCTCAGAAGCCCAAGGCTAATGCGGCCACGGCCACGACGGTTGGCAAACTTGTTGCCGAGCGCGCGAAGGCCAAGAACATCGAGAAGGTGGTCTTTGATCGCGGTGGCTTCATCTATCACGGCAAAGTCAAGGCGCTCGCGGATGCGGCGCGCGAAGGCGGACTGCAATTCTAATCAACTATGGCTGCTCATTCCAAAAACGATTCCAATTCCCGCGGCCCGAGGGGTCGCCGTCCGCAGCAGTCGCGCACACCGTCCGAGCCTGTGGATCGTGGCGTGGTCCTCGATGGCGTCTTCGCCGGACAACCGCAGGCCGAGCTGATCGAAAAGCTCGTCTTCATCAATCGTTGCGCCAAGGTGGTGAAAGGTGGACGCCGCTTCAGCTTCAGCGCATTGCTGGTCATCGGTGACAAGCAGGGACGCGTCGGCGTCGGCTTTGGCAAGGCGAATGAGGTTTCCGAGGCCATCCGCAAGGCCGGTGATCGCGGTCGCAAGAATCTCAACCGCTATGCAATCAGCAGTACGACCATCCCCCATGAAGTCGTGGGCACGCACGGCGGCGGTCACGTCATCCTGAAGCCTGCGAGCCCCGGAACGGGAATCAAGGCGGGCGGCGCGGTCCGTGCCGTGTGCGATGCAGTCGGCATCAAGAATATTTTGGCCAAGAGCCTCGGCTCCTCGAACCATGCCAACGTGCTGAAGGCCACGCTTGATGCACTCGGCAAACTCAGGCAGCGTGACGCGGTGATGAAAATCCGCGGAATCGCCCCGAAGCCCCAGCCTGTCAGCTAGCAATCCTAAGGCTGTCTCCGTGAGTCGCAGGCCATGCCGGTGACGCAAGATAGCCAACCAGAGAAAACCAAACGATGAACCTCTCCAATCTCAAACCCCGTCCCGGTTCCAAGCACCGTGTGAAGCGCCTCGGCAATGGTGAAAGCAGCGGCAAAGGCAAGACCTGTGGCAAAGGACACAAAGGCCAGAAGGCCCGCAGCGGCGGCAGCATCCGTCTCGGCTTTGAAGGTGGCCAGATGCCCCTCATCCGTCGCGTTCCGAAGCGCGGTTTCAACAACGCGGTATTCAAGACCAAGTGGGCCATCGTGAATCTGGAATCGCTGAATCATTTTGAAGCCGGCGCGACTGTGGATCAGGACGCGCTCCTCAAGGCTGGTGTCATTAAGCTTCCGTTTGAAGGCGTGAAAATTCTCGGTTCTGGTGCGCTGAGTAAGAAGCTCTCTGTGGTTGCAAACCACGCGAGCGCAACGGCGAAGGCGGCAATCGAAAAGGCAGGCGGGAGCCTGACTATCAAGTAAGGACCGCATGGGAACCCGCATCAGGATGGTCAAGGCTGTCCGGTGAGCGGGTTGATGAACCAAGTCTTTGTCCCTGCAAATCCGCCGAATGATTTCCGCCTTTTTTAACATCCGCAAGATTCCAGAACTCCGTAACAGGGTTCTGTTCACCTTGCTGATGGTAGTGCTTTACAGAGTGGGCTGCTCGATTACCTGCCCTGGAGTGAATGCGAGCGTCCTGAAGCATTATTTCGTCGAGCGGATGAATAATAGCGGGGAGGGCGGCGGTGCGGCGGCGCTGTTCAATATTTTCAGCGGTGGTGCGCTCGAGCAATGTGCCGTGTTCTCGCTTGGCGTGATGCCTTACATCAGTGCGAGCATCATGATGCAATTGCTCACGGCGGTTATCCCGCAGCTCGGCAAGCTGTCGAAGGAGGATGGGGGCAGGCAGAAGATCAGCCAATACACGCGTTACGTCACGATCATCCTCTGCGTGTTTCAGGGGTGGCTGATGACCAAGCAATTTGTAAGTCCCTCAGATTCCATCCTGCCTGGGATTCGGGATACGATGGCGCATTACGGTCAGTTGGTGCCGGAGCCAGGATTCTGGTTCGAGACGATTTGCGTGGTCAGCCTCACCGCTGGGACCATGCTGCTGATGTGGCTTGGCGATCAAATCACGGATCGCGGTGTTGGCAATGGCATGTCGCTGATCATCGCAGTCGGCATCGTCGCACGCCTGCCCGCGGCATTGGTTCAGGCTTGGAAGACCGTCGTTCCGTCTGGTGCGGGGGTTGCGAGTGTGGCGCCGATGAAGCTCGTGCTGATGCTGGCATTCCTCGTCTTGGTGATCGCAGGAGTAATCTGTCTGACGCAGGCGCAGCGGCGCGTGACGATCCAATACGCGAAGCGAGTGGTGGGCCGGAAAGTGTATGGCGGCGTCGCCCAATACATGCCGTTGAAAGTCAACTATGCGGGTGTCATGCCCATCATCTTTGGCCAGGCGCTGCTCGTCTTCCCGTCCACGATGATTTTGATGATTGCGCCGAATGCACCGTGGGCGCAGAAGTTTTCGCAGGCGCTGAATTCGGGCTGGCTCTACTATGCCTTTTACAGTGCGCTGATTTTCTTCTTCAGCTATTTCTGGGTGGCGACGCAGTTCCAGCCGCAACAAATCGCGGATGATCTGAAGAAAGCTGGCGGATATATTCCCGGGGTCCGCCCTGGCAAGCCGACGGCCGAATTTCTGGATAAGTCAATGACGCGGCTGACATTTGCAGGTGCGATGTTCCTGCTGGTGATCGCATTGCTCCCCGCGATGCTCAGTCGGCAGGCAAATGTGCCCATGCTGGCGGCGCAATTCTTCGGCGGCACCAGCATTCTCATCGTGGTGGGCGTGGTGCTGGATACCATGCGGCAGATCGAGACGCATCTGCTCCAGCGGCATTACGATGGATTTCTCCGCAAGGGGAAATTGCGCGGCCGTTTCGAGCGGACGCCTGAACAGAAGGGCGAATCCATCGGGAACACGACGTTGGTCTGGCTGGCGGTCGGGGCCGCGCTCCTTGTACTTGCGGGCATTGTGGCGTTTTTCATGAGCAAGTTTGCACATTAGGCAAGCGCTTGAGTCCTTTGATTTCAGTTGCCGGTCAGGTCCGTCATTTCGCGTCACACCAAGGATGATTCCCATCAAGTCCGAGCGTGATATTGAAAAGATGAGGGAGGCGTGCGCAAGTGCCGCCAAGGTGCTGGACAAGCTGGCGATGCTGGTTCGTCCCGGTGTGACAACCGCGGAGATTGACGAGGCCGCGTCCGATTTCATGGCCGACGAACAATGCCGCAGCGCGTTTCTCGGCTATCGGAAGTTCCCAGGTAACATTTGCATCTCGGTGAACGAAGAAGTCGTTCATGGAATCGGCGGCAGTCGCCGAATCCAGTACGGCGACATCGTGAAACTCGATGTTGGCGTGATTAAAGGCGGCTGGGTCGGCGACACGGCGAAGACTGTGCCGGTCGGTGCGATCAAGCCCACATGGTCGCGCCTGCTTGCGGTCACCGAGGATATCTTGGATCGCGTCATTCCCATCGCGCGGGCTGGGAGCCGCGTGGGAGACATTTCTGCGTTCATCGAGGACGAGGTTTTGGCGAATGGCTACAACGTTGTCCGCGAATTTGTCGGCCACGGCGTCGGGCGAAATCTGCACGAAGAGCCGCAGATTCCGAACTTCGGACGCGCCGGAACCGGGCCGCGCCTGAAGCCCGGCATGACGCTCGCGATCGAGCCGATGGTGAACATGGGCGGTGCCGCCGTGCGCACGCTGGATGATGATTGGACCGTCGTGACGGCGGATCAGATGCCCAGCGCGCATTTCGAGCACACGGTGCTCATTACGAAAGGTGCGCCGCAAATCCTCACCTGGCGCGAGAAGCTGGTCACAAAATGACATGGCCCTTTTCTCCGCTCGAAACGCCGCGTAAATTTTTTTGAAATCCATGCATTCACATCTTGCCATCGTGCGGAGTTCTGATATCGCTTCCCGTTCGGCATCACCGAAGACCGCTCGCGAAGCGGTGAAAGTAGCCACCTAGCGCACGAGGCGCCTGCTCTCAAAGACAGGCACCCCGGGCGATTTTTTGTCCTCTCGAAACCAACTAAGAACCAATCAATGAAAGTCAGAGCATCAGTCAAACGGCAGTGCGAAGCCTGCCGCGTCGTGCGTCGCAAAGGCGTCGTGCGCGTCATCTGCAAAAACCCGCGCCACAAACAGCGCCAGGGCTAATTCCAAACACCCAATCCTATGCCACGAATTCTCGGCGTTGATATCCCAGGCGACAAACGAATCGAAGTGTCGCTCCCATACATTTACGGCATCGGGCCGAGCAATGCGAAGAAGGTGCTCGAAGACGCCAATGTTGACCCCAACATGCGCGCGAAGGATCTTTCGCCCGAGCAGCTCAACGCGATCATTCACGCGATCTCCGCGCGGAAGATTTTGATCGAGGGCGACCTCCGCCGCGATCTGCAGATGAATCTCAAGCGCCTCCAGGCGATTAATTGCTACCGCGGCCTGCGTCACCGCCGCGGCCTGCCCGTCCGCGGGCAGCGCACGCAGACGAACGCTAGGACCCGCAAGGGGCCGCGCAAGACCGTCGGCGTCCAGCGCGCCAAAGATGCGGCACCTGCTGCCAAGGCCTAATTTTCAAACCAATCGAAATTCCGAATCATGGCTGACAACGAAAATACTCCCGCACCCGTACCCGCACCCGAGGCGGCTGCACCTGCTGCTGCCGCACCCGCCGCTGCGGCTCCCACAGAGGCAAAACCCAAGGCTGCAAAAAAGGCTCCTGCGAAAAAGAAGGACGCCGAGGGCGCGCCCGGCGCTCCCGCCGCGGCAGGGGCACCCGCTGTGGACCTCTCGCTCGACCTGAATGCCGGCATCGAGCCGATCAAGGTCGTCAAGGCGAAGGGCAGCAAGAACGTTGCGGTCGGCATCGCGCATGTGCTCGCTTCTTTCAACAACACTGTAGTGAGCATCACCGACCAGAAGGGCAATGTCCTCGGCTGGTCGAGCGCCGGCAAGGTCGGCTTCAAGGGCTCGCGCAAGAGCACGGCCTACGCGGCGCAGATGGTCGCGCAGGACGCCTGCCGCCAGGCCATGGGCCACGGTGTGCGTGAAGTCGAAGTCCGCGTGAAGGGCCCCGGCTCCGGACGCGAATCCGCCATCCGCGCCATCCTGGCTGTCGGCTTGGAAATTTCGATCATCAAGGACGTGACGCCCGTGCCGCATAACGGCTGCCGCCCGCCCAAAGCACGCCGCGTGTAGCGGAGTTGAGAGTTGAGAGTTGAATGTTGAGAGTTGAGAGGAAAACAAGCGCCACCCTTCATCGCCCGACTGACTTATAACTCTCGCCACTCACTAATGCCCCGCATTTCCTAACTCTCAACTCTCAACTCTCACCTCTCAACTAATCTCATGGCACGTTACACCGGACCCAAAGACAAAATCAGCCGCCGTTTCGGCACGCCGATTTTCGGCCCCACGAAATATCTTGAGCGGAAGAACTATCCGCCAGGCATGCACGGCCCGAAAGGCAGTCGCCGGAAGACCAGCGAATACTCGCTCGCGCTCGCTGAGAAGCAGAAGCTCCGTTATCAGTACGGCATGCTTGAGCGCCAGTTCCGCCTCACTTTCGAGATCGCCAGCAACACCCGTGGCGTCACCGGCGTCATCCTGCTCCAGCTTCTCGAGCGCCGCCTCGACAACGTCGTGTATCGCCTCGGCTTCGCGAACAGCCGCAACGCTGCGCGCCAGATGGTCAGCCACGGCCACGTGCAGGTGAACAGTCGCAAGGTGGACGTGAGCAGCTTCTCCTGCAAGCCGGGCGACGTCGTCACGGTGAAGGAAAAGCCCGCCTCGCGCCGCCTCGCCACGAAAAATCTCGAGCTCACGCAAATCGCCCCGGTGCCGGACTGGCTGACGGTGAACAAGGACGCCTTCACGGGCACCGTCACCCGCATCCCGACCCGCGAGGAGATCGCGCCGATCGTCAACGAGCAGCTCATCGTCGAGCTTTACTCGAAGGCGTAGTCGCCTCTGCGAAGCTAATCCCGCATAGCGAAAACAATTCCCGCATTCGCGAAAGCGAATCCCGCAAACGCCCGGTGGCCCAGTGCTCCCGGGCGTTTTCTTTTTTGGCGGGATCGACTGCCCTTTGCCGGAAAATGAACAAACGGGTGAGGGCAACGACGCCAGCGTCACACTGAGCACCTCCTGACACCGGACTGCGCGCGGTTCTTGTCTCGGCACCGGAAGCATAGATGTCGGAGCCGACTATGCTCTGACGTCTCTGCTGCGTAGAGCGACTTGCTGCTGCGTCTTCGCGCAAGCCTCGGGGATGAGGTCCTTGCACGCTGGGCCGCCCAACATCCCAAGCTCACCACTTGGGTCGAAGAGCAAATTGAGGAATCCTTCACCTCCGACCGCCTCCCGCACACCCATCACAAACACTTCAAAAGCCAGCCTGCTCAAACGCTTCCATCAGGAACTCAAGCGACGTTCGCCCATCGTGCGCATGCGACGCTGGCTTCCAGGCTGCCTGCGGCACGGTTTCTCGCTCCGCTCGAATCCCCAACGACGCAACCTGCCTGCGTCTCGTCCGCGCACTGGCCGCAGAGCAGCACGAGGAATGGCTCGATGGAGCCCGCTATTTCGGCATGCAACCCCTGGCAGAACTTCACAAATCCCGCCTCCCGCTTGCCGCCTGAGCGTCCCCCCTTGAATCAACAA
>JANXZI010000515.1 GCA_025355595.1 Spartobacteria bacterium | reverse complement strand
AGCGGCTTGCCGGCGAAAAAATTCGCCATGTTCAGGACGTGCGAGCCGAGCACCCAAAGATCCAGCGAGCCGCCGCGGTCGTCTTCCTTGCCACGTCCGCGCAGTTCGAGCAGGCGGCCGATTGCGCCGTCCTTCACGAGCTTTGCGGCGGTGACGAGCGCGGGCTGCCAGCGGTTGCGGTGCGCGATGGCGAGCTTCACGTTTTGTTTCTCGCACGCGGCGACAATTTCATCCGCCTCGGCGAGCGAGCGGCAGAATGGCTTCTCGACGTAGATGCCGCGTGCGCCCGCTCCGATCGCGGCGATGATCATATCACGGTGCTCGTCCGCAAAGCGCGGTGCGACGGCGACGATCTCGGGCTTCACCTCCGCGAGCATCTTGCGGTAGTCGGCAAAGCCCGCGATGCCGCCGAGTTTTTTCTGTGCGGTGGCGAGGCCTTTTTCGTCGGCATCGGCGACTGCGGCGATTTCGGTTCCGGAGACATCCTTCCACATCGTGTCGAGGCCGTGGCCGTAGTTGCCGCGTCCCGTGTGGCCGATGATTCCGACGCGCAGCTTTTTCTCGTCGGCGCGGGCGGCGAGGGAAAGTGACGATGCGATGCTGAGGGCCAGGAAATGGCGGCGGTTCATGGTTTCGGGATTCTGTCGTGAGCCCGAGGATATCCTCGCGATCTCACGGATGAACAGGCGCGAATGCCCGGAAGCGATACGGACGGCGACTGCATTTCCCATTGGCGCGCGGCGACGCGTGCCTACATTGCGCGGCATGAAAAAATTCTCCCGTGTGATGTTCGCGCTCGCGCTTCCGTTTTGGCTCGCGAGTTGCGATAAAAATGGTGTGACCTCGACCGAGAAAGTGCCGCAAGGGCAGCCGACCTCGGAGCCGCTGTCCGCGCCCGTCGCGTTGCCGGAGGGCGTGCTCGGGAGTCGTCCGATGGCGGGACTTTCGCAGGAGGAGAACGCGAAATTCGAGGCGTGGTGCAAACGCTATGCGCTCGATCCGAAGGATCCTTCGATGCTCGACGCCGATCCGGATCGCGATGGGTTCTCGAATCGCGAGGAGTACATCGCGGGCACGAATCCGCTCGATCCCAATTCGGTGCCGGGGATGCTCGATGGAGTGGTGATGAAGGAATACAATGAGGTGCGTGTGCCGGTGCTTTTGCGCGAGGTGAAGGACGGCAAGGCGCGCATCGAGCGGCTCGGCGCACCCGGCGCGGAGGAGGTGCAGCAGGGTGCGACACTGAAGGGCTTGCCGTATCGCGTCACGGCGATGAAGCATGAGGTGAAGGCGGACAAGCACGGTGTCTTCTCGGATGTCTCACAGATGACTTTGGAAAACACGGACACGAAGGAGTCGGTGGTGCTGATCCGCGATCTGCCTGCGCGAAGCAGCGAGACGCACGCCGTGATTGCGGGGCCGGACGGCGCGACGCAAAAAATCCACGCAGAGGAGGTCATCGAACTGCCGGGGCAGAAGGGCAAAAAGTTCAAGGTGATCGAGCTGCGGCCGGAGCAGGTGGTGATCGAGGAGCTCGGGACGCGGCAACCGCTCACGATCCCGAAGCGCTGAGGCATTGAATCGCAGATGAACGCGGATGAGCGCAGATTTCTGAAAGCCATCTGCGTCTCTCTGCGTTCATCTCCGGTTGAAAAGTTCCGCCCAGCGCGTTCCCAGACGATTTTTCGGATGCCGTCGCAGAGTGTTTTGGCAGTGGCCCATTTTGAAAATCACGCTCATCCTTTTTGCGACACACGCTGCATGAAAATATCCCGGTTTTTGGCAATCATCTTCATTTGCGCCCCGGCGCTGCTCTGCGCTTCCGGCTTGATCGCTGCGGAGGAGGCCACATTCGCGGATTGGCCGCACCTGAACGGCCCGGCGCACAACTGCACGACGCCCGAGTCCGGACTGCTGCAAAAATTTCCTGCGGCCGGACTGCGCGCGATCTGGGAAATGCCGCTCGGCGCGGGGATGGGTGGTCCGGCGATTTCCGGCGGTCGGATCGTCGTGTTTCACCGGCTCGGCGAAATGGAGACGGTGGAATGCCGGGATGCGGCGAGCGGACAGACGCAGTGGAAATTTGAATATGAGGCGCCGTACCAGCCGCGCTATGGCGGCGGGCGCGGGCCGCGGACGAGTCCGGTGATCGCAGACGGGCGGGTGTTTGTCTTCGGCGTCACCGGAAGCCTGCACTGTCTCGATCTCGCGAGCGGCAAGGCGATCTGGTCGCACGACTGCGCGCGCGAGTTTTCGATGAAGCCGGCATTTTTCGGATTCGGCTCGACGCCGATCGTGATGGGCACCCGCGTGATCGTGCAGGTCGGCGCTGTGATCGAAGGCAAGCCGGTGAACTCGGTGGCGCTCGATGTCGCGACCGGAAAATTGCACTGGGCCGCGGCGCACGAGTGGGGCGCGAGCTATGCGTCGCCCATTCCTGCGCGGCTGCACGGTCGCGATTGCGTGATCATTTTTGCCGGAGGCATGAGCAGGCCGGCGACGGGCGGGCTGCTCGTCGTGGATGCGGCGGACGGAAAGGTGCTCGCAGCGGTCCCGCACCGCGCGGCGATTGCGGAATCGGTGAATGTGTCGTCGCCCGTCATCGCGTCTGCGGAGGAGGGGAAAGCCGCGCGGATCTTTGTGTCGGAAGTGTACACGGCGGGCGGGCTGTGCGTGGAGATCGCGCAGGATTTCAAGGCGGCGACGGCGTGGAGTGCGCCGGCCTTCGGGATTTACTGGGCGACGCCGCTGGTGCGGGACGGCTGCATTTTCGCCTTCGCCGGGCAGGGCGAGCAAATCGCGGAACTTGTCTGCCACGATGTCGCCAGCGGGAAGGAACTGTGGCGCGATGATCTCGGGCGGGGATTTGGCCGCGCGAATCTGCTCGCGACGGCGGACGGGGTGCTGTGCCTCGGGGAATTTGGCGAACTGGCGTGGGTCGAGATTTCGCCGAAGGGCGGGAAGGTGATCGGGCGCACGAAGCTGTTCGATGCGCCGGAAACGTGGACGCCGCCGGCGCTCAGTCACGGGCTGCTCTACATTCAGCAGAATGAGCCGGGGCGCGACGGCAAGAGGCCGCGTCTGATCTGCTACGACCTGCGCGCGAAATGAACATTGTGCTGCTGACGCCCGGCACCGGGAGTTATCACTGCGGCGTGTGCATGCGCGACAATGCGCTCGCGAAGGAATTGCACCGGCAGGGCCATCGCGCACTGCTGCTGCCGATGTATCTCCCGCTTACCCTGGACGAAGGCGCGGCGAGTCCCGATGCGCCGATTTTTTTTGGCGGCGTGAGCACGTATCTGCGCGAGAAGTTTCCGCTGCTGCGCAAGATGCCGCGCTGGATGGACCGGCTGCTGAGTGCGCGGTGGATTTTGAAAATGCTCGCGGGCCGCGCGGCGGCCAAGACGGGTGGGCCAGCGGTGGCGGAGATGACGCTCTCGATGCTGCGCGGCGAGATGGGAAATCAGGCGGGCGAATTGCGTGAACTCATCGCGTGGCTGAAGACGGCGTTCGACGGTGCGCCGCCGGATTCCGTGTGGCTCTCGACGGCGCTGCAGGCGGGCCTCGCGCGTTCGCTGCGCGCGGAACTGAACGTGCCGATCATCGGTTTTTTGCAGGGAGAGGACACGTTTCTCGACGGGCT
Source organism: Spartobacteria bacterium (assembly GCA_025355595.1). Taxonomy (GTDB): domain Bacteria; phylum Verrucomicrobiota; class Verrucomicrobiia; order Chthoniobacterales; family Chthoniobacteraceae; genus SXWH01. Next base: position 218 of record JANXZI010000515.1, on the reverse strand, counting down.
CGGCTCGCGTGCGCCGGAGATCTGGTCGCTGCTCGCGGAGCGGATGAAGGACGCCGACATGTGGGTCGCGCCGAGCCGGTATTTCGCGGAACTGATGGGCGCGCGGCTGCGCTGGAGCGGCGCGGAGCCGGAGCGCCGGATGCGCGTGGTGCCGAACGGAATCGCGCTGGAGGATTTCGCCGGGGAGCCGGAGCTTCACAGCTCACCGACGATCGGCT
>JANXZI010000502.1 GCA_025355595.1 Spartobacteria bacterium | reverse complement strand
GCTGCGCCGGGGCGAGGGACATGTCGCTGGGCGCATCGGTCTGCAAGCGCCGCAACTCAATGGTCGCGGCGCCGACTTGGATTTTCTGATTCGGCCAGAGCCGCGTGCGCTCGTCTTGCGGAATGGGCTGGCCGTTCACCTGCGTGCCGTTTGCGGAGCCGAGGTCCTCGATGAGGGCGTGGTCGTAGTTCAGGATGAGCTTCGCGTGCTGGCGCGAGACGAGGTCGGCATCCACGCGGATGGGGCAGTCGGAATTGCGCCCGATGAGATAGTCGCCGGGCACGAGGACGTGGCGGGCGTGCTCTTTGCCAGCAATGGTGATGAGCACTTCAGTCTGTGGGGTGGCCATGAAGAGGCGGTGGGTTGCCGCCGGGAGTGGATAGGCCGCAGCGGAGGGGAGGTCAATGCCACGGGACGCGCTGCCCGCGCTTTGAACCATCTGCCATCTTGATGTGCTGCTGGGGGAGGAGTGCGGTATGGCTTGGCGGGAAGCTGCCTGAAAGATTCTTTCAGAAAGTTCTTGCCGGGTGCTGGGACGGCGACTAAACAGCGCGTCCCTTTTTCTCCGCGCTCTGGCGTAAACAACGCGCACCGCGGTTTCCCGGCGACGGGCTGCATCATTTGCGGCCCCGAGTTTGGACACCGCAGGACGTGTCGCCGGATGGGGAGAGAAAGAAAAAGTGCGGATGTGAAGAAAAGTGCTTGCCAAAGCTTGCCCGATTCCTAGTGTCCGCGCCCCGCCGCAGGTGGCTCGCACCAAACCACGGCGGATTTGTAGTCCTTCACGGGATGTCAAAGGGTCCAGTCGGACCGGTCTTTGGGGCGAACGTTCACCGAATCTTTTCAATGCCAACCATCAACCAACTCGTCCGTCACGGACGCACGAAGGTCAAATACAAGTCAAAGTCGCCCGCGCTGAAGAACTGCCCGTTCCGACGCGGTGTGTGCCTTCAGGTGATGACGCGTACGCCCAAGAAGCCGAACTCGGCCCTTCGTAAGGTCGCGAAAGTTCGTCTGACGAATGGCTTTGAAGTCATCGCCTACATCCCCGGTGAAGGTCACAACCTGCAGGAGCATTCGATCGTGCTCATCCGCGGTGGCCGTGTGAAGGATCTTCCCGGTGTCCGCTATCATATCGTCCGCGGCACGCTCGACTCCCTCGGAGTGGAAGGTCGCCGCCGCAGCCGTTCCAAATACGGCGCGAAGCGTCCGAAGGCCGGTGCGGCCGCCGCTGAGGCAGGCAAGAAGAAGAAGTAGGCGCCTCTCAACTCTCAACTTTCACCACTCATGTCACGTCGTCGTCGCGTCATTCACAAGGAAGAGAAACTGGACAGCCGTTATGGCTCGCCCCTCGTCGCCCGCCTTATCGGGACGGTGATGAAGAGCGGCAAGAAGTCGCTCGCCGAGCGCGTCGTCTATGATGCCATTGAGCAGAGCCGCCAGGGCAGCGATGTCGTGGACCCGCTGGAGACGCTGAACAAGGCCGTGGAGAATGTGAAGCCGCGCCTTGAGACGAAGAGCCGCCGCGTCGGTGGTGCAACTTATCAGGTGCCGATGGAAGTCGCGCCCGCCCGCGCCGTCGCGCTGGCCTTCCGCTGGATCGTGAACTATGCCTCGGCGCGCAAGGGTTCCTTTAAGAAGGCGCTCGCGAATGAGCTGAAGGAAGCCGCGGCAGGGCAGGGAAACGCGATCAAGAAGCGCGACGACACTCATAAGATGGCGCAGGCAAACCGCGCCTTCGCCCATTTCCGATTCTAGCCCCCGACGAAACCGCATTTTCGCTGAGCTAATACCATGTCTTCCGCCGTCGCCGCAAAACCAGCAACCAATCCGAACTCGCCTGATCGCGCCTATCCGCTCGAGAAGACGCGCAACATCGGAATTGCCGCGCACATTGACGCCGGCAAGACGACGCTGACCGAGCGAATCCTCTTCTACACCGGCTCAATTCATAGGATCGGCGAGGTGCATGAGGGCACGACCGTCACCGACTGGATGGAGCAGGAGCGTGAGCGCGGAATCACAATTACGTCCGCCGCGACGACCTGTTTTTGGGAGCAGAAAAAGGCAGAGGGCGTGCTCAAGCTTTACGAGGGGCAGAAGATGCGGGTGAATATCATTGACACCCCCGGCCACGTGGATTTCACGGCCGAGGTGGAACGCTCGCTCCGCGTGCTGGATGGCGCGATTGCAGTTTTTTGTGCGGTCGCCGGTGTGCAGCCGCAGTCCGAGACGGTGTGGCGTCAGGCGACCAAGTATGGCGTGCCGCGCATCGCATTCGTCAACAAGATGGATCGCACGGGTGCGAACTTCCAGAATGCGGT
>JANXZI010000405.1 GCA_025355595.1 Spartobacteria bacterium | reverse complement strand
CTTCACAACCATGTTCAGCTTGATCGGTGAGAAGCCGGCGGTTTGCGCGGCTTCGATTCCGGCGAGCACGCGGTGCAGCGGGAAGTTCATGTCGTTCATCGCGGCGAACGTCTTCTCGTCGAGGGAGTCGAGGCTCACGGTGAGGCGGCGCAGTCCGGCGGCGCGGAGTGACCCGGCCTTTTCCGCAAGCGTGGAGCCGTTGGTTGTCAGCGTGAAATCGCGCAGGCCGTCAATTTTCGCGAGCTGCTCAACGAGCCGCTCGATGTCGCGTCGCAGTGTCGGCTCGCCGCCGGTGAGGCGGATTTTTTCCACGCCGAGCGCGACGAAGACGCGGCTGATGCGCGCGAGTTCCTCAAAGGTGAGGATGTGATCCTTTGGCAGAAAATCGTAGCCGCGTCCGAAGACTTCCTTCGGCATGCAATAGCCGCAGCGGAAATTGCACCGGTCGGTGACGGACAGGCGCAGGTCGCGGAGCGGGCGTTGCAGGGCATCGAACATCGGCGGCAAGATAGGATGCGGTCTGATGATTGAGCAACAGCGGTTCGCGGACGTGCGCAACTCGTAGCGTAGCTCTCCAGATCTGCGCAGCGTTTGCGGGGTTTCGCGTTTGCTGCGCACACGCGTAATCCTCGCGCGCAGCTCTGGAGAGCTACGCTACACGAAGAGCTTCCGAATCACCTCGCCTTTGTCCGTGATCGGCACGGGACGCTCATCGGCAATCAGGTTCTTCGCGGGGTTGATTCCCATCGTCGCGAAAATCGTCGCGAAGAGATCGGGCACGCTGACGGGTTCCTCGACGATGTTCATCGCGAGATCATCCGTCGTGCCGACGAACTGCCCGGTGCGCAGGCCGCCACCGGCGAGCACAGCGGAGAAACACTTGCCATAGTGCCCGCGTCCGCCGCCCGCGTCGAATGCGGCGGGGCGACCGAATTCCGTGGCGATCACGATCAGCGTCTTGTCGAGCAGGTGCTGGTTTTTCAAATCGGTGATGAGCGCGGACACGCCTTCGTCGAGCCGCTGGATGAGCGCGTGCTGCTGTTTCTGCGCAGCGTTGTGCGTGTCCCAGCCCGCGCCGTTCACGAAGTTCAGATTGAAGCCCACCTCGACGAAGCGCACGCCGCGCTGGATGAGACGCCGCGCCAACATGCAGCGCTGGCCGAATTCATCGCCGTAACTTTGCCGGATCGATCCCGGTTCGCTCGCGAGATCGAAGGCCTTCATGAAATCGCCGCCCTGCAATTTGAAGACTTCGCCGATCGCGTCATCGTAGTCCTGCACGAGCTTGTCGCCGGGATTGCGCCCCACGTAGTCGCTGCGCAGCGAGGCGAGCAGCGATTCGCGGCGCTTCTGCCGGTCGTCGGTGATGCCCGGCATCCGCGTGAGTCCGGCGGGGCCGGCGGCGGTGTCCGTGAGATAGACGTAGCCCGCCTTTGGTCCGAGGAAGCCGGGGCCGCGCGTGGCGCTCGGGTAGCCGATGAGCACGTAGGGCGGCACGCCTTCGCCCGCCGCCTTGCGCTGGTGTGCGATGATGCTGCCGATGCTCGGATACACGACGCTGCCGCTGACCGGGCGGCCCGTGTGCATGCGGTTGACCGCGGCGGCATGCTCGTCAATGACGGTGTGGTTTACCGTGCGCAAAGGCACGAGATGGCCGGCCATTTTCGCGAGACGCGGGAGGTGCTCGCAAAAGCGCACGCCGGGAATCGCCGTCTCGATCGTGTCGTAATAGCAGCCGGGTTTCTTGAGTCCGTCGCCCTTCGTGGTCTTCGCGTCGAAGGTATCGAGGTGCGACATGCCGCCGCTGAGCCAGATGAAAAGGCAGTGCTCGGCTTTTCCGAGCGGTGGCGGAGTGAGCGCCGTCTTTTTTTCCTCTGCAAATGCGGGAGTGCGGAGTGCTGCGATGCTCGCGGCGGCGGCTGAATGCGCGATGAACTGGCGGCGGGAGAGTTTCATGTGGTTCAAGGGATGTAGGTGAATTCCGGCGAGAGCATCAGCGCCCAGAGCGCATCCTCCATGCGGTCGCGCCAGTCGCTCGCGAGCTGCGGGGAGGGCACGGGGCCAGCCTTCACGACGCGTTCGACGGCGAGCACGGCGGTGCTGGCGTCGGGGTTCAGGTGGTTTGCCCACGAGACGCCCATCGAGAAGGGCGCGCGTGGCGGAGCAGGCGGCGCACCGGTGCGGCGCTTTGCAAAATCAGGCGCGAGGATCGCGGAGAATTTCGCGGTCTCCGCGGGCGTCGGCGGACGCGAGAGCACGCGCAGGAACATCCGCTCGACAAGCTGCGCGACGGGCTCCTCATCCATCGCGAGCGCGGTGAATGCGTGCTCATCGCTGAGGCGCGTGAGGCGGTTTGCGATCGTGCTGTTCGCGATCGTCGCGGGCTGGAGGACGTTTGCGTCGTGGTCGCGCGTGCTGCGCGGCTCGGGACGGCTTTCGCGCCAGCCGAATGCGGTGAGCACATCGGTGATCACCTGCGCGCGGGGCTTCGCCAGCGCGGGGCGATCGCGTTCATTGCTGAGCGAGGTGAACTCCCATGCGTGACGCGGCGTCCCGAGGTTGTTGTGATCTTTCGACGACTGCCGGTCCTCGGGATCGAACGAAAGCTGATCCACATCCATCGGAAGCCCGGTGACGGCGAAGAGACTGTCCACGAGCTGCTCGGCGGTCATGCGGCGGCGGGCAGGGGACTCGAAGAGGCGCTCGCTGCTGCTCACCTGTTTCATCGCGGAGGGCTGCGGGGTGCGCTGATACGTGTGGCTGTTCAGGACGAGCCGCGCGACGTGCTTCAGGTCGTAGGCGTGCGTGATGAGTTCATGCGCGAGCCACTTGATCAGATCGGGATGCGAAGGCACCGCCGTGCTCCAGTCGTCCACGGGGTCCACGATGCCGAAGCCGATGAGCTGCCGCCAAAGCCGGTTCACGACGACTTGCGCAAAACGATCATCGCGCGGGTCAGTGAGGATCGCGGCGAGCATCTCGCGCGAGTCGTCCTTTTTCCGCAGGACACCGGGCAGCGGCTCGCCGGATTTTGCGAAGGGAAAGTGCGGATCGATGATCTGCCCCGGCGTGAGCGTCACGGTCACCTTGCTGTTTTTGTTCATGCCCGGCGTGAGCGAGCTGGCAGGCACTTTCAGCGGCGCGCGCTGAAGCATCGCGGCGATTTTGAAAAGGTCTCCCTGCTCGAAGGGATGGTTTGGCGCGTCGTGGCAGCGCGCGCATTTCATCTCGTTCGCGAGGAATGCGCTGGAGATGATCTGCGCCTTCGCCGCCATCGGCAGATCGTTTTGCGAGGCGACGGCAAAGCCCGCGGGGCCGCCGTAGCTGGCGCTGCCTTCCATTGTGATCAGCTCGGTGGCAAAACGGTCCATCGGCTGGTTGTCGAGCAGCGCCTCGTGGATCCACCAGCGGAACGGGCCGGTGTTGTTCAGCGTGCCCTTGAGGATGTTCGGATTTTCCGCGAGCACGTCCTGCCAATAGCTCGTCCAGTGGTCGGCCCAGTTTGGACTGGCGAGCAAGCGGTCAATCGCCTTCGCGCGCTTGTCCGGCGAGGTGTCCGAGAGAAATGCGGTGGCTTCCTTTTCCGTCGGGATGAGGCCGGTGACATCGAGCGTCGCGCGGCGGAGGAATGCGGCGGCGTCGCAGAGCGGCGCGGGCGTGATGCCTTTTGCGAGCAGCTTCGTCGCGATGAAGGCATCAATTGAATTTTGAATCTTGAATCTTGAATTTTGAATTTCAGGCACCGCGGGCGCGGGCTTCGCGTTCTTGCGCGCGAGGTCATGCCGGGTTTTCCAATATGCGTCCTCGGCAGAATTGCGGCGGCGCTCGGTATTCAGCGCGGCGATGTGTGCGCGCTGCTCGTCAGCGAATGCGGTCCACGTGCCGGTCGTCAGCCCCGGCGCGGTGGGCTCCCCGCCCTCGGGCGCGAGCACGGCGAATGATTTTCCATCCTTCGTCACCGCGGCGAAAACTTCGCCCAGCTCGGGGCGCATTCCCCTTCCGCCTACGAGACTCTCGATGAGCAGCACATGCGGCTGCCCGTCGCTGCTCAAGCGGCCCTGCGCTTCCTTGTGGCCGGGCGGCAGCAGCGGCATCGCGGCGACGAGTTGCAGTTTTGCAAGGTCCGGCACGCCCTCCACGTCGCCGCCCTTCGCTTTTTTCAGCGGCGTCTGCGCGATGATCTGCCCGTCGAGCGCGACGCGCGTGCCGGTGAGCGCGCGCAGATGCAGCGTGTATTCGCCCGCAGGCAGACGCACGATGCCCGCGGCGCGCACGAGGAATGGCGCGGAGCGATCCACCTTCACCCCGTGCTCGCTGTATTTGTTCGTCATGTCTGCAAAGGCAAACGCGTACTCCGTAAATTCATCCGTCTTGATTCCCGGCAGCACCGACCACGATTCGTCCTCATCTTCGCTGACTGTCTTTTTCTTCGCCGAGTCATTCGATGAAATCTCGGGGGCATCCGGTTTTGCAGCGCGCGCAAACTCGAAGACCTGCACGCGCACCTTGCCCTTTGGCAATTCCTCCGCCGCGATGATCGCCGGCGGCAGCGGCAGGGCTTCGCCTTTTTTTGGCGGCGGCTGGCCCTTCACCATTGCCTTCGGCTCGGGCACCGTCAGCAGTGTCGGCACCGGGCCGGTGCGCGCCGCGTGCAGCGCGATCCGTTCGGCGGGCAGCGCGCTGCGGTAGATCGCAAGCTCGTCAATTTTCCCTGGGAACTGCGCGCTCGCCGCGCCACCCATCGAACCGCCGATCCACACCTCGTCATTGTCCACGATCGGGGCGGACGCCGACGCACCGCCCATGTCCCACGCGCCCTTCACTTCCTCGCCATTGATCCAACTGCGCACACTCTGCGGCTCGCCAAATCTGTAGCTCAGCACCACATGATGCCACGCCTCGCCCGGCTGGAATCCGCGCGTGCTCGTCCAGCGATGCCAGCCTTTTTCGCCTGCGTTTTCGCGGTCGTGAAAGACGAAGCTCGTGCATCCGAGCCCGCCCTGTGCGCGCAGGCGCAGCGCCCAGTTC
>JANXZI010000155.1 GCA_025355595.1 Spartobacteria bacterium | reverse complement strand
GGGGCGGGGTGATGCTCCACGTCTATTGGACCGACGACCGCGCGCTGCACCACCACACGCGGGGATAGGAAACCGCTGATTCCTCGTGCCCAAGCTCCAGCTTGGACACGCACCTGCCCCCGAAGCTCCAGCTTCGCCGCGCGCGACTGCGGATTCAGCGCCCGCCGTGGTCATTCGTTGGTTGTCGAAGCGGAGCTTCGCAGACCAGCGCGTGACGAAGCTGGAGCTTTGTCGCGAGGTTTCTGCGACCTCCGCGCCTCGGCGTCTCTGCGTTAAAAAAACATTTCCAGTTTCGCCCGCGCGATTTTCCCCTACCGTCCGCGCCTATGTTATCCGCAGGCATCGTCGGCCTCCCCAACGTCGGCAAATCCACCCTCTTCAACGCCGTCACCCGCACCCGCAAGGCGCAGGCGGCGAACTATCCGTTCTGCACGATCGATCCGAATGTCGGCGTGGTGATCGTGCCCGACGCGCGGCTCGAAGTGCTCAGCAAAATCAGCAGCTCGAAGAAACTCATCCCGGCGGCGATTGAATTTGTGGACATCGCCGGGCTCGTGAAAGGCGCGGCGGCGGGCGAAGGGCTCGGCAACAAATTTCTCAGCGTCATCCGCGAAGTGAACGCCATCGTGCAGGTCGTCCGCTGCTTTGAGGACGCGGACATCCATCACGTCTCTGGCACCGTGGACCCGGTGCGCGACATCGAGATCATCAATACCGAATTGATCCTCGCCGACCTCGCCGCCGTGGAAAAACGCAAGGATCGCCAGACGAAGGCCGCGCGCGGCGGCGACAAGATCGCGAAGGCCGAGGTCGCGCTCTGCGAAAAGCTGATGCCGCATCTTGATGCGGGAAAACCGGCGACGACGCTCGAACTTTCCGACGATGAGAAAAAACTGATGCGCGAATTTTTCCTCCTCTCAGGAAAGCCGACCATCTTCGCGTGCAATGTCGCCGAGGCCGATCTCGGCGCGCTCGCCGAGGGACGCGACTGCGTGGCGAAGCCGTTCGTCGAGGCGGTGCGCGCGTACGCCGCATCGCATTTCGGCACCGAGGCGATCGTGATTTCCGCACAGATCGAGAGCGAACTCGGCGAACTGAGCGAGGCCGAATCCAACGAATACCTCACGGGCATCGGCGCGAAATCCAGCGGCGTGAGCGAACTCATCCGCGCCGTGTATCACCTGCTCGGCCTGCGCACCTACCTCACCACCGGCGAGCAGGAGACGCGCGCCTGGACCATCCGCGCCGGCGACAAGGCGCCCGCCGCCGCCGGGGTCATCCACACCGATTTCGAGCGCGGCTTCATCGCCGCGGAAGTCACGCACTACGACGACCTCATCGCGCTCGGCTCATTTGCGAAGGCGCGCGAGGCCGGCAAGCTGCGCATCGAGGGCAAGGAATACGTGATGAAGGACGGCGACGTGGTGGAGTTCCGCTTCAACGTGTAGCGACGCAAATTCCCCGCCGTTCACCGCAGCACCAGCACGGGGCAGGGCGCGTGACGCACGACGCGTTCAGCGGTGCTTCCGATCAGCGCGTGCATGAGCCCCGAACGCCCGTGCGTGGTGAGAATGATGAGATCCGCCTTCAGCTTCTTCGCAGCGAGCACGATTTCGTGGTGAGCAGTCCCTTCCCGAAGACGATGTGATTGATGGTCACGCTCTTCGTCCGGTTATTCCTTCCAGAGTTCCAGCTCCGTCACGCCGCAGCGGGCCTTGCCCTGGTGCGTGAAGACCACGCGGATTTTCGTGGTGGTGACTTTGCGGAAGGTGACGGTGTTCATTGCGCCGCCGATGGGCGTGGCTGGCGACTTGGATTGATTCGCGGCATCGCGCCATTCGCCGTCGGCGAAGTATTGCACCGTGTAGCTGGCGGGCGGCTGCACTCCGCCGCGGTCGTCGAAGATGTAGAGTTCCGCGCGGCTGACTTCCTTCGCTGCGCCGAAATCCACTTCGAGCCAGTCGCTCGCGTTCGGCGATCCGAAGCTCGTCCAGCGGTTCATCGGCGTGGGCTTGTAGATGACCCGCCCATCGGTGGCGCTTTTCGGCACGCCGCCAAAGACGTCCGAGTGCGACGCGCTTGCCTGCGGGAAACCTTTCGCAGTCGGATTGTAGGCGAGGTTGCCGGGCTTCGCGGGCGGCACGACATAAGGCAGCGCGCCTTCGCCCCACGCTTCGATTTCCGTCAGGCCGGTGAAGCCGCCCTTCGCATGTGTGAACACGGCGCGCAGCTTCGTGATGTCGCGCGCGGCAAACTGAATCGTATTCGCGCGGTGACCAGCGGGTGCCGCAGGTATGCGCTGCTGACTGGGAATCGGCTGCCACGTTTTGCCGTCGTGAAACTCCAGCGCGTAGCTCGCGGGCGCGAGCACATCCTTGCCGTCATCGAGAAAAAAGAGCTTCACCGTGTCGAGGCGGCGCGCGGTGCCAAAGTCCAGTTCCACCGAGTCGGTGGCGTTCGGCGATCCCACCGTTGTCCAGCGGTTCGGCGGATTGATTGTGTACCAATAGTTGCCGTCGTTCACCTTTTCGAGAGCGGTCTTCGGTGCGGTAAAGGTGGCAGCCAGGCGCGGGTAATAGTCGCCGTCGTTGTTCACGGCGAAGTTCAGCTTCACCGTCGCCGCCTGCTTCGGCGCTGCGGCGCGCGCAAGCTTCGCGGTGATTTTTCCGAGCGTCCCGAGCGTCGCGAGTTCCTTGCCGTCCGCCAGCACACGGAAGCCGCTGCCTTTGTGGTAACGCGAGCCATCCTTGTCCCACAGGATGCTCAGGCGATGGCCGCGATACGGCACGTCATCGAGCGCGAAGTAATTCCATTCCTTCGGAGCGAGCGGATCGATTTCCAGCACATCGTCGTCGCGCGTCTTGAGCCCGACGAGGCCGGTGATGATGAGATCGTTGAAGCTGCTGTGGAAGTAATGCTCGCTGTGATTGTAGCCGTCGTGGCCCTCGAACAATCCCGTGTCCGGGTGCAGCGCCTCGGCGAGATACGGCACGCCTTTTTTTCGATGCGAGACGGCAAAAATGCGCAGCAGCTTCGCGTAATCCGCGCGCGTGATGACGCTCTGCCGGTAGTTCTGCAAAAGGTTCGCGAGCGCCTTGAGCGTCTGCGCCGTCGAGTAAGGCCACGACTGCCCGCTCCACCAGCAGCAGGAATTTTTCAGCAGGAACATCGGGTCATGGCGCTCGACGGTCGAAGGGCCGAATTCTGCGTAGAAGAAATTCGGATCCATCAGGAACTTCCACGCCGACTCATAGCCGGGGTCGGGAAGATTGAACTGCCACGGAATGTAAGCGTGCTCCTCGCGCCCGTGGTCGTCGCCCGCAAATTTCCCGGACTGATAGGTGAGCGTGTGCTTCTTCACCACGTTGCCCTCCTTGTCCTCCTCGTCGCGCATGGACATGGGAAAGAAAAACTCGCGCTTCGGATCCCACAGCAGCTTTTGCAGCCGGTCCTTCAAGCCCGCGGCCTTCGTCTCGTAAGTCTTCGCCGCGTCCTCGTCGCCAGCAAGACGCGCGATGCGTGCGATGGCCAGCGCGTCGGCCCACATGTAGGCATTGAAGCCCGGACGGTAGCCGTTCGCTCCGCGCAGGATGTCCTTTGTCTGACGGCTGTTGATGTTGAACTCCATGCCGTCGTCGTGGCCGTTCTGCCAGAAAAGGCCGACCTCGGGGACGAACTGCCGCTTTTCCCACGCCTCATAGTTTTTCCTCAAGTCCGGCAGCAAATCTTTCACGAACGCATCGTCGGGATGCACCTGATGCACCGCCCAAATCCCGTCGGGAATCCATGTGCCGTAATTCCGCGGCTGCGCGCCCTGCGTGCGGAACCAATAGCGCGAATAGTCGCGCGCGATCGAGGGATCATTCAGCCAGCGCACCTCGTAAAACTGATGCCCGGCGGGACAGCTAATCGCACCATACGCACCGCTCCAGAACGGCCGATCAATGAACTCGGTGAAGCTGTAGCCGCTGTTCGGCGAGCCATAGGTGAGATGCTTGGTGATCAGCTCCCAGCGGTAATAGTAAGTCGTGACGATGTCCGCATCCGGGCACTCGAAGAATGGGATGTTCGCCTTATACCAATCCCAATCGCGGTTATCCCAAAACGTCTGCGCCGCGAGCGCCGCGTCCTTGTCGAGCACCGGTGCGGCGTGGGCGATCGGAAGGTTGCAGGAAAAAAGGGTGACGAGGGTTGAGCAGGTCAGCACCTTGGCGGTGATCGAGGATATCTTGATAGAGTTCATATGGAGAGCGGCGTTCGTGGGATAGCGGGCGTTAAAAAATGTCGCATGGCTCGGAAGACAGCCGTCTCGGCTGTCCGGGCAAACGGCCGTCCCCGGCTGTCGAGACAGGTCAGAGGCAATGTCTGCCGTGACCGGCAAGGGACGCCTGTCTTCCGTCCGCACATCGCGCACGCAGCGTCCAATGCTGACGCGCATCGTCCAACTCTCGCTGCGCTATCGCGGCGTCGTGCTCGCGCTGGCGG
>JANXZI010000349.1 GCA_025355595.1 Spartobacteria bacterium | reverse complement strand
CACAGGTTTGCTTGCGCGCGGCGGACGAACCAACGCCTCGCCTTCGCGACGTGGAGCGCGTGGCGGACGACTGCGCTCGCCCGGCGTCCCGCTGCGTGGACGCGGCGCGCCCGGCCGCGGCGGACCGGCATGGGATTTCGGCGGCGCGCCAGCCGTGTTGCGCGCATCGTCGGTCGCTTCATCGATGCTGCTGTCGGTCGCCGTGAGCGCCTTTGCGCGAACCCGCGGCGGCGGCGCCATCAGCAGATCCGCGCTGATCGATGCGGTCGGAATCTTCTGTTCGATGAAGGCCTCGATATCCGGCAGACCCATCGCATACAGATCACAGGCAAAGCTGATCGCGTCGCCTTCAGCGCCCAAGCGCGCAGTGCGTCCGATGCGATGCACGTAGTCCTCGGCGTCGTGCGGCAGGTCGTAGTTGATCACGACTTCGAGGTCGTCCACGTCCAGCCCTCGCGCCGCGACATCGGTCGCCACGAGGAACTCGATCTTCTTGTCGCGGAGCTTGCGCATCACGCGCTCGCGGGCGCTCTGCGCGATGTCCCCGTGCAGCTTGTCCGCCATGAATCCGCGCGCGGTCAGATGCTCGGTGAGTTCATCCACCATCAGCTTCGTCGCGCAGAAAATGATGCCGTAGTGCAGGTCATTCAGATCGATGATCCGGCAGAGCGCCTCGAGCTTCGAGCGGCGGTTCACCTCGTAATAGACCTGGTCAATGTCCGGCACCGTCAGCTTCTGATCCTCGATGCGAATGTTCACGGGATCCTTCGTGAACTTCAGGATCATCTGTTTGATCGCTGGCGGCACCGTCGCGCTGAAGAGCACCGTCTGGCGATCCGGCTTCGCTTTCGAGAGGATGGAAACCATGTCGTCGCGGAAGCCCATGTCCAGCATCCGATCCGCCTCGTCGAGCACGACCATGCCGATATTTGCCATCGAGAGCGATTTGCGCTCGATGTGATCCATCACGCGCCCCGGTGTGCCGATGATGATCTGCGCGCCGTTCTTCAGCCCGGCAAACTGCCGCTCATAGCTCGCACCGCCGTAAATCGGCAACTCCTTCACGCCGCGCTTGAACTGCGCCAGCCGCGACACTTCCTCCGCGACCTGCATCGCGAGTTCGCGAGTCGGGCAAAGGATCAGCACCTGCGGCGCGCGCAGCGTCACGTCCACCCGCTCGATCGCGGGAAGCGCGAAGGCCGCCGTCTTCCCCGATCCCGTCTGCGATTGGCCGACCACATCGCGCCCGCTGAGCAGCACGGGGATGGCTTCCCCCTGAATCGGCGACGCGAGTTCGTAGCCGACATGCGCGACAGCCTTGAGGGTTTCTGGCGACAGTCCGAGTTCGGTAAATGGTCTTTTCTGCATCCGCGCTCCGTAATCCGCGAGCGCACGATAAGCGAATCAATTCAAGTGCAACTCGTTCGCCTTGCCTCGTGATTTCATGAAACGCAGAGCCGCGGAGGCGCAAAGAAAACGATTTTGTCCGCACACATTTCCACGTCGTCCGCGCGTGCGTTCGCGATTTCCCTATTCTCTGCGTCTCGGCGTCTCTGCGTTTTTAAAATGCAGGCCCGGCCGAAACGCGCGCATTGTGCCAGCACCCACAGCGCGCGATGCTCACGCGAAATGCTGCGCGCCGATCTGCCCGGAGAAATCCTCGCACTCCCCTACCCGCCGCGCATCGTCGCGGAGACGGACGACTTTCTCGTCGTGGACAAGCCGCCCTTCCTCCGCATCCACCCGAGCAAGCCCGACCAGACCGACACGCTCTGGAACGAACTCCGCGCGCTGCTCGCCTACGAAATTGCGAACGGCGGACAAGTGAGCATTATCAACCGCCTCGACCGCGAGACGAGCGGCCTGGTGCTCGTGGCCAAGCACCGCGCCGCCGCGAAAAAATACTCGCAGCTCATGGAGCGCCGCGGCATCGGCAAGGAATACCTCGCCATCGCCACCGACTGGCCCGCACAGGACGAGTGGACCGTGGACGCCCCGCTGCTCCGCCAAGGCGAAATCCGCCCGTCGAAAATCTACCTCAAGCAATGCGTGCATCCAGACGGTGCGGCGTCGCTCACGCGATACCGCGTCGAGCGGCGCTTCGAGAAAGACGGGGCGCAGTTCACGCTCCTCCGCGCATTCCCCGTGACCGGTCGCATGCACCAAATCCGCGTCCACCTCGCGCACAGCGGCCACCCCGTCGTCGGCGACAAAATCTACGGCGCAGACGAGACGTGCTACCTCGACTTCATCGAGAC
>JANXZI010000333.1 GCA_025355595.1 Spartobacteria bacterium | reverse complement strand
CCTCATTCCCTCGGTGGCTACGGGAGAAACGCGCGCGGAGCGACGCGTTCCACCTCGCCCCACCCGACTCGCGCTTGCCAGCGGCCCGCTTTTTGCGCGTAGTGCGCGCCGCATGATTTTACACCCATTTGCCGGCAGTCTCTGGCCGGGCGTCGCGCGGCAGGGCGCGAGTCCGTCGGCCCTGCGGCATCTCTGCGGCGAACGCTCAACCCTCAACGCCCAGCTCCCCGACGCATGATCTCACCGGGCAGGCTCTGGTGGCTGCTCCGACGCGACCTCAAGCGCGGATGGAGCGCCAGCTACCACGACTACAGAATCAGGCCGCTGATCCAGAAATGGGTCTGGCCGTTTTGGAAGGACGCACCGATGTCCGTGCCCGTCCATGTTCTCACCGGCGAGAAGGACTGGCAGCTCTGCGCATGGATGCTCGCCAGCTTCTTCCACTACACGGAGCAGACGTGGAATGTGGTCATCCACGACGACGGCACGCTCACCGAGGAAGTCCGCCGCGAACTGACCGCGCTCTTCAAGACCGCACGCATCATCCCTCGCGCGCAGGCGGATGCCACGCTCGACACCGTGCTGAAGCCGCTTCCCTTCGCCTATGAATACCGCGGGATGCATCCGCTCGCGCTGAAGATCTTCGACATGGCGCACTACTGCGAGGCGAAGCGCTTCATCATCCTCGACAGCGACGTGCTCTTCTTCAACCACCCGCGCGAAATCATGGACTGGGCAGGCAGCGGTGCGGGCGAATGCTGGTTCAACCAGGATGTCACCGAAGCCAGCCTCGTCCCGGCGACGGAGGCGCTCGAAGATCTTTCCGTGGTGCTCTGGCCGCGCGTGAACAGCGGCCTCTGCCTCGTGACAAAGGAGGCGATTGACTTTGACTTCTGCGACCGCGCGCTCGGCGAGACGAGCATCCTCAAAGGCCAGCTCTGGCGTGCCGAGCAGACGCTCTTCGCGCTCTGCGCATCGCGCCACGGCAAAGGCGGACTGCTGCCGAAAACTTACGAGGTCTCGCTCGGAAAAAATGCCGCCGAGGACTGCATCGCGCGCCACTACGTCGGTGCCGTGCGCGACCGCTTTTTCGGCGAAGGCATGAGACGCCTTCGCCCCGTGCTCCTCGCGGGAGAATCATGATGATCGAATCCGTCTTCGCGCCCGACTGGCGGCACGGCGTGCAATACCAGAGCCTGCTCGCCGAGGCGCTCCCGGCGCATGGGGTCCGCGTTTCATTCCTCGCGGACTACAAACGCATCCTCCCGCTGCGCCGGCTCATGGCCTCGCGCCGCTGCGAAGTCCTGCACCTGCACTGGCCGGAGGCGTACTATCCGGCAAAGGGCGACGTGTGGGACTGGTTCCGCCGGTTTCGTTTTCCCTTCGATCTCGCCGGCGTCGTGCGCCACCACGCGCTCGCCGTCACCGCGCACAATCTCCACGCGCACAACCGCGCGCACGAATCTTTCGTCACGCGGAATTCACGCGCGGCCTTTCGCATGGCGCGCGTTGTCTTCGCGCACTCCGGGATGGCGAAGCAGCGGCTCATCGAATCCTTCGGGCTCGCGCCGGAAAAAATCCGCGTCATCCCGCATGGCGATCTCTCCGTCACGCTCGGCGCACCCGTTTCCGCCGCAGAAGCGCGGGCCGTCCTCGGGCTGAACGAAGGCAGGGTCGCGGTCATGTTTGGCGCGGTCGAACCGTATAAGGGCCAGGAGGAAGTGATCGCCTGGTGGAAGCAGGCAAAGCCCGACGCCACGCTCGCCATCGTCGGCAAGCCGCACACCGACGCATACCGCGCGCACATTTCCCATCTCACCGAGGGCGTGCCCAACATCGTCACGCATCTGCACTGGCTCGACGACGCTCAGCTCAAGCTCTGGCTCTGCGCCTCCGACGCCGCCATCTTCAACTACCGCCAGATCTTCACCTCCGGCGCAGCGAATCTCGCGCGCTCATGGGGGCTGCCGATGCTCATCCCAAAGCACCTCGACACCGTCGAACTCGACGAGCCCACGCCCTTCGTCCAACGCTTCGATCATCTCGATTCGGACTTCGGTGCAAAGCTCGATGGCGTCTTCCGCATCCGCCCCGACTTCGCCGCCGCCGCGCCATGGCGTGCAGCCTGCACGTGGGACACCGTCGCGCGCCTGACCGCCGACGGGTACCGCATGGCGCTCGCGGACTGAGCGCCGCCACAGACTTCGCCAAAAGCATGCGCCACGAATCCGCAACCGCCGAGATAAACCGCAGATGAACGCGGATGAACTCACATTTCGCACACACCCATCTGCGTTCATCCGCGTTCATCTGCAGTTCCAAAGTCCTGATCGGCTGACTTCCGCTCCACGCTCCAAAACCGCCCGGCTCCTTCATCCAATTTATGTGCGGCATCGCAGGCATCGTTGATCGTTCAGAGCCCGACCCCGGCGGCGCGCTCGCGCGCATGCTCGCGCGCATCGTCCATCGCGGGCCGGATGGCGAAGGCACGCACGTTTCAAAATCCGACGGCCTCGCCATCGGGATGCGGCGGCTCTCCATCATCGATCTCGAAGGCGGCACGCAGCCGATCTGGAACGAGGACCGCACCATCGCCGTCGTCTTCAACGGCGAGATCTACAATTACCTCGAACTGCGGACAGAACTCGAAGCGAAAGGCCACGTCTTCCGCACGCACTCGGACACCGAGGTGCTCGTGCATCTTTACGAGGAGGACAGCGCATCCATGTTCGCACGGCTGCGGGGAATGTTCGCATTCTGCATCCTGGACAACCGACGTCGCACATTGCTGCTCGCCCGCGATCACTTCGGACAGAAACCGCTCTATTGGACGCAACGCGACGGTCGCTTCGCTTTCGCGAGCGAATTGAAATGCCTGCTGACGCTGCCGTGGGTGAGCCGCGAACTTTCGTGCGGCCCGAGTGAGAATAACCACTTGGATTCGTTTCTCACTTTCGCCGCGTGGCTGTCGCTGCCGCCATTGATGGAGGAAGGACTCACCCATTTTAAAAAAATTCGCAAACTGCTGCCAGGGCACTCCCTGACAGTGTTGCTCGCTGACGAATACGTTGGCGAAACGGCAGAGTGGGAATACCGCTTGGCTGACAAACCTGATCTCATCACAGAGCATGATGCCGCGGATGCGCTCGACGCCGCGTTGAAGGACAGCGTGCGGGTCCACCTCCGTGCCGACGTGCCGGTCGGCGTGCTGCTGAGCAGCGGACTCGATTCTCGCGTCGTATCTGCTTACGCGCAGGACTTGCAGAAGGGAGGAATGCAGACGTTCACCGTCGGATTTGGCAGCGGCGATTCCGAGCAGGCGGGTGCCGCGGCGACCGCAAAAGAAATCGGCTCGACGCACCACGCGCTGGATCTTTCCGCGCGGGATCTCGCCGAAAACATCGAGCGCATCGCCTGGCACCTCGACGAACCGATCGGCGATCCTGCCGCTTTCGCCGTGCTGAAAGTCTGCGAATTCGCGCGCAACCACGTGAAGGTGCTGCTGAGCGGCGAAGGCAGCGATGAACTCTTCGGCGGCTACGAGCAGCGTTACGCAGGAATGCTTTCCACCATGGAAAGAACGGAGCATCTGCGGCGGTGGCAGCGGCTGCTCCCGCACGGCTGTTTCGCCAGCAAATCACGTTGGTCGCGACTGAGCTGGCGCGCTCAAAGTTCCCTCAACGCAGAGATCGCAGTTCTCCGGATGGAGGGATTTCCCGGCGATATTTCAAACCCACGCGTACTCGATAGAGGGCAAATCGCGAGGCTACAGGGTCTCGCGGAAGGCTTCGGCAACGCTGTCTTATTCCATCGGGAACGCGACCGCCTGAGCGACCTGCTTCACTTCGACATCCGCTGGCAACTCGCCGAGTCGCTTTTGCAAAAAGCCGACAAGATGAGCATGGGCGCGAGCATCGAGCTGCGCACACCCATCCTCGACATGGAGGTGAATACCTGACCCGGGTGGACGCCCTGCGCGTTTCGATCGGTCTTGAGGCTTTTGCCCAGCGCGATCCACTGGTGCAATACAAGAGCCAGGCAGCCGAGATGTTCAAAAACCTGCTCAGCGACATCCGCGCCGGAGTGATCAGCCGCATGTTCATATCAATAGGTGCTGAAGACAGAATTATAGAGATGGACCGGGTTAGGAAGCTAATTGC
>JANXZI010000317.1 GCA_025355595.1 Spartobacteria bacterium | reverse complement strand
CCCGATCAAATCCGCGACGGAATTCTGATACTGCTCGACCGTGAGCCGCGACAGATCCTCATGCACGGGGCTGTTCCGCAGTTGCGCCGAAGACGAATAGAACGAGTCGAAAATGTAAGCCGCGACGTCATCCGCATCCTTGCCCACGATCGTGCCCTCCTTGTCCTCCGGCATGGACTTTGCGATGTATTTTGAAAGTGCCGGGACATTGCGCCGCCCGATCAGCGGCTCATCGTGTTTCCCCGCCACGCCCTCGCCCTTCTTCCCGTGGCAGCTCGCGCATTCCTTCCGGTAAATCGCTTCGCCCGGATGATTCGCCCCCGGCTTGTCGTCGGCGCTCGCGGCGCTGGAAAAAAGCTGCGCAGCCGCGGCTGCAATCGTCGCGGTCAGCGGGAAGCGTGATTTTTGAAAACTGGTATCCATCTTCTTCGGTTCAAACACGCCGGGGCAACCGTGCGCCGAGCACAGTTCTTAGGTGGATCGTTTCGTGGTTTTTCCCGCGGGCTTGCGGCGCGGCTTGTTCAATTCGCTCTCGATGTCCTCGATGGTCGGCAGCGGGCCGCGCAGATTTTTCGGCAGCGACTCCACGAGCCGCGGCAGTCTGCCAGAGTGGTTTTTGGCAACCCTCTGAATGCGTCTATGCGAACTGAATTGAATGCTGGCACAGCACCTTGTTACGCGCTCTCGCGTTGGGAAGAAATCATTTCCTTCCTTCCGAAGGGCGCGAAACGTTACTCGCTGATCGGATTCCACACCTTCGCAAAACCAAACCCCTCGAAATCCTTCCCGTTCGCCGTGGCGAATTCGGTGACGCCGAAGGCGCGGAGGCTCAGGGCGTTGCGGGTGTCGTAGATGCGGCGGCGGGCGAAGCGGGGTTCGGCGGCGCGCTGCCAGAGGTCGGTGTGGAGTTCGCGGCTCGTCGGGGGGAAGCCGGCGATTTTCCAGCGCGGATGCTGGCGGTAGGCTTGGATGACGGCCACGGCTTCCGAAGCGGTGAGCGGATGCACGAGGACGGCGGGGTTGCGCAGGAGGAGGTAGAGTTCGGTGAGGATGAATTCGCTCAGGGCCACGTCCTCGCGCGCGGAGAGGGACTCGATGAACTGCCGGGCGGCGGCGTGGTGCGGCGAGGCTTCGCTGTAGCTGTAGAGCAGGAGGTTCGCGTCAACGGAGAGCATGTCGGCCATGCGGGAGGAGGGATGCCTCAGGCGAGGTGCGGTTCGCCGTCGGCGAAAGCGGCATCGCGAAGTTGCTCCGCGCTGAGCCCTTTCCAACCGACCCGATCGGAAGTCGGCGGAACCCACGCGACGGAAGGGAGGGCGGCCTTTTCAGGATACATCTGCAACAGGAGTTCGGCTCCGCGGCGGAAGGTTTCCGCCAAAGACCATTCGCGTTGCTTGGCGAAGGTGCGGATTTCCTGAAACAGTTCTTCAGGGACTTGAATCTGCGTCTTGGTCATACTGGAGATATTCCATGCCATTGATTTGATGTCAAATTGGCAGCGCAGATTCTGGCTACGGGCTATGCCAACGGCTCGAAGGACGAAGCCCGCCTTCGCCGCGAACAGATGCGCGCCTCTCAGACGTGGGCGTCGGCTCCCGCCCCGACTGGAAAATGATTCCCGGTGGGACAGAAGCTTTCCGCGACATCGCTCGTGGCGTGGAATCGGAAATTGCCTGAAGCTTTGCCGATGCCGCGCCGCGCCCAGTCGGAGCGCGGTCGCCGCCGAAGACCGCCTTGCGTTTGCTCCATCCGCCGCAGCCGATGATCTGCCCGTCGTGCTCTGCGACGAAGTAGGTGCCGTCGGCGATGAGCTGCCGATCCACGCCGAAGACCGGCCCGAGCGCCGCGTCGATCTGCGCGGGCGAGTAATGCGCGCCTTGCAGCGCACGCACCGAGAGCGGGATGAGTTCCTCCAGCGCGGGGACATCGTCCATGCGCGCGGGGCGGAGGTGCCAGTCCATCGCGGCGTGCCATCGCCGCTCAGGCGGCGAGTTGTTTGCGCAGCAGCTCCATCGTCTCCCGCTGGCGCTGCCGCACAAATTCCCGCGCCTTTGCCGCCTTCGCTTTCGCGGCGGCGGGATCTTTTGCGAGCGCGAGCACGGCGGGGACGATGCCGGGAATCTCATCGTCCTTGTCCATGTCGAACAGCCACTCACCGAGCCCGATGCCCTTGCTCGTCTGCTCGAGCCAGCGGCAGACGATGGCGGGAATGCCATTGCCGATGCACATGATGGGGCTGTGCATCTCGGCGCCGAAGAGTCCGGCACTGCGCACGTAGGTGCTCAGGGCTTCATCGGTGAGCCAGTAGTTCGGGCGCCACGCGACTTTCGCCTTCACGTCGTCCGGCAGCTTGTCCACGAGCATTTCCTTGCCGATTTCCATCTGGCTCGCGTCCT
>JANXZI010000256.1 GCA_025355595.1 Spartobacteria bacterium | reverse complement strand
CTTTGGAAAAGAAACCGGAGCTCCGCTACCAACAGGCGAGCCAAGTGAAAACCGCAGTGGAAACGATTGCCAGCGGCGCCGGTGCGGGTCGCTTCGTACCGCCCGCGCCACCGAATGCCGAGGCGTTGGTGCAAGATATTTTGGCGCGAGCTTACACGGTGAGCATCCGCAGTTGCCTGCGCCGTGGCTGGGCGCTGGTGCGAAGTAATTTCTGGCCCACCGTCGGCATCAGCACGCTGATTTGGGTGCTGCTGGCCATCGCCCAATCGGCCGGAGTCGTGATTACGTCGAACCACGATCGAACCAACGGCGGAGGCTCCATTCTGGGATTGCTGGTGAGTGGACCACTCCTGGGCGGACTGTATTTTTATTTCCTCCAAAAGATTCGGGGCCAACCGGTGACGGTCGAAACCGCCTTCGCTGGATTCAGCAATCGTTTTCTGCATCTCTTTCTCGGTAGTTTCGTGAGCTTGCTGCTGACCGGACTGGGATTTCTCTGCCTGATTCTGCCAGGCATCTATCTTTGGATCGCGTGGACGTTTACCCTGCCGCTGATCATGGACAAACGCCTCGACTTTTGGTCGGCGATGGAACTCAGCCGCAAAATGGTCACCCGCCATTGGTGGAAGCTTTTTGGTTTCGTTCTCATTTTGGCGCTGTTGTACGTGGCGGGCCTCCTGGTCTTTTGCTTGGGAATCCTGATCGCTGCTCCCATCGCCACGGCATCACTGATGTATGCCTACGAAGACATCTTCGGCCCGTCGGGCGGGCTGGCTAACCAACCGGTGGGGATTGGTCCTCACGGTACGGCGGTGGTGGGCGGAAGCCCGGCGAAGTCGTCGCCCGGCGGCGGTTGGAAACCGCTGAAAGTCATCGGTCTCGTCGCAGCGATACTGGTGGTCGCGGTGATTGTTTTTGCCAACTTGATGCACTTTGGTGGACGAAGGGCAAAGGCGTACGAGCAGGCGGAAGTCGCCCAGAAAGCGGCCGATGCCGAGCAGGCAACCTTCGCCAGCCGACTTTCGTTCGGCCCCGTAAACGAACAGATCATTCAGGCGCGGGCGGCGGGAACAAATCAATTCCTCGATCTGGACACGGGAAAGTTGGCGACCCCGGCTTCCGAAATTACCAGTGGCCTCGCCGCTCAACCAGGTGAAGATGAAAACCGATTGTGGCAGGCGCTGGATATTCGCGAAGATTCGGAACGCTTCCGATACGTCACCTGGCTGCGGGAAAGCGGTGCGGACCTGATGTTTGCGGGTGATGGAAAGATCATCGGGTTCGATGGTATCTTCGCCAAGGCCCACGGCGACAGCTCCGCAAATTGGAATGACTGGGATGGCTTGAGTGCGGAACGGGTGGTGGAAGCGATTGATGTGGTGGATTGGAACCGGCGCGTAACCAAGGCCAACAACTCCGGCCAGCCGATGCCTCCCGGACCGACCTCTGGCGGAATCGTGAACTCAGCGGTGCAACTTGAATCCCAAAACGGTGGCGGCCCGCGGGTAAATCTCCTGACCCGCGAGCAATCGGAACTTTGGTTCTTCCAGACCCGCGAAGGCGCCAAGGGCGTACTCCAGATCATGGAATTCACCGACGACCCCAACGCCGTGAGGATCCGCTACAAACTGGTGGTATCTCGCCCGGTGGAATCCATTTCCCGGGAAGACCTGGCCAGCCGGCTTGAAGCCGCGACCAGCATTGGTGGCCGCTTTGAGAAAGACGCCGCCTTGAGCAAACTGGCAAGGGATGCCGCGAAATCAGGGGAGCCAGACCTCGTCAGCGAAATCTTGAGCCAAATCGGTGGCAGTTTTGAGCGAGATCAGGCCGCCCTTGAATCCGTCCGCTTACTGGCGCAACGCGGCTTGAGAAAATCGGCGATCGAGATCGCAAAATCCATTACTGTCAACTCGACCCGCGACATGGCTTTGTCGGAACTGGCTCGCTGAGCCGCTGACGGGAAAACACCTTTTTGAGTTCAGAGCATTTACCGGAGACGACGGCCGCGCGGGGCGACATTTTTGCCACGACGCATTGGACGGTCGTGCTCGCCGCCGGCCGCAGCAGTTCGCGGCAAGCGGACGTAGCCTTGGAGGAATTGTGTCGCACTTATTGGTATCCGCTGTATGCCTATGTTCGCCGGCAAGGCCATTCGCCCCCGGATGCCGAGGACCTCACGCAGGCTTTCTTCACCCGCCTGCTTGAAAAGAGCTACCTCGAAGGCATCCGCAGCGATAAGGGCAAATTTCGCGCGTTTTTACTCGTCGCCCTGAAGCGATTTCTCGCGAATGAATGGGATCGCGCCAACCGACAAAAACGCGGAGGTGGAATCCAGCCCCTGTCCCTCGACTGGCAGGCGGCCGACCAGCGCTATCAAATTGATCCCGCCGACAATCTCAGTCCGGACAAACTTTATGACCGGGTTTGGGCCGTGGCCGTGCTTGAACGCGTCATCACCCGCCTGCGGGATGAAAGCAGCGCGGAAGGCAACGCCCGGCTGTATGAAAAGTTGAAACCGTTCTTGATGCTGGGCAAGAGCGCGGTCCCTTATGACCAAGCCGCTGCTTCGCTGGAACTAACCGAGGGCGCCGTGCGGGTGGCAGTCCATCGTCTCCGGCGGCGTTATCGGGAGCTGTTGCGGGAGGAGATTTCCCAGACTCTATCCGATCCATCGCAGGCCGACGAAGAGATGCAATCATTGTTCAGTGCGCTCGCCGAGAGTTGAGCGCGGTGCCCGCAAAGTTGAGGTGTGCGTTATTTCTTCGCGCCGGCTTCCGTAACGGATTTCAAATCCGCGAGGCCCTTTTCAAATTGACCACCGATCATTTTGTCCATGCTCATGAACAGGCAGAAGGCTTTGGCGAGGAGATTGTTTTTACCGGCCATGGTCCAAGTCACTTCGGTTTGATTGCCTTGCGGCTTGAAGGTGAACTCCGTGGTGCTGACGCCCGCCATGGGCTTGAAGAATTCCGTCTTGAACTGAACAAGGGCATTCGGGCGGCTCTCGGTAATCGTCATGCGCCCGGCGCCGACATCGTTATTGCCGACCCACGCGTACGCTGCGCCAAGGCCGAAAGCCGGGCCTTCGTAGGTGAGTTTCATCGCCGGATCAATTTTCCCCCACGGGTTCCATGCCTCCCATTGCTTGAGCACGTTCACCTGCGGGAATACCGCGTCCGGCGGCGCGGCGACAACAACAGAACGCGTGACGCGGTAGTCCGCCGGTTGCAGGGCAACTACCACGAGGAACACGATGATGATTACGGCGATACCAATGAGGATTTTTTTGAACATAGATTTTCCTTCCGTTTTGAGTTCAGTTAATCAAGGCGGCGAATTTCTTCCGTTCCACCCAAAGTAGATACAGCGGGAGCACGACCACCAGGATGCCCATCGGGTTCAACAATTGCTTCGGGTCGGCGACAAAGATGTGGAACGCAAGAATGTTCAGAATAATCGGCCCCAGCACGAGCAGACCGAGGTTGCGCGTCTTCGGGATGGCGACTAGAACGCCGCCGAGGAGTTCAAAAATCTTCACGAACGTCATGTAACCCGTCGGCCCGAACGCGGCCATGAACATCGCGATGGGCGTGCCTTCCGGCAGTTTTTGCTCGGGCACAAGCTTGAGCAGGAATGTGACGCTGGCCATGAGGAACAACAGGCCAAGTATGACGCCGGCAATGATAGGTGGGTATTTTTTCATGGTTTGTTTGTTTGATAATTTCAGATTTTAGCCACCCGCCATCGCACCGACGACGAGAACTGGTTCTTCGCCCTTGAGCACCGCTTCCGGCAACAGCGTTTCCGGCGGTTCGAGCGATAAATCTTCCTTGCACGCGAAAAAGCGAATGAACGGTCGCCGCTTCAACGTACCATGATCGCGGATTGTGCCGCGCAGCATGGGATAACGTGCTTCTAGTGCGTCCAACACCGTACGAACCGTGACCGGACCCGCGACTTCCAGTTCCACCTCGCCTTCAACGCAAGCAAGGTTACGCAAATGAAATGGCAGGACGACGCGAATGGCGGGCCGGCCCGGCTTTACATTTGTGCCCGGGCTGCGTTCCCAACGCCACACGCGACCGTCTTCAGGATCAACCACCTCGCCGAGTTTCGTGAATCCGGTCTTCGTCAGAACCCGGATCGAGGCGTTGTTTTCCGGCAGCGTGTGCGCGCGAAGCAAGCGCACCCGGTCGTCGCCCGACGCAAACGCGATGAGTCTGCCCAGCGCTGCCGTGGCACATCCTTTTCCCTGCCAGGCCGGCACAATCCCGTAGGCGGCTTCCACCACTCCATCGGCATCGGGCGGCCCTTTGAAACCGGCACCGCCAATCACTTGGGCAACCATGGGAAGCACCACCGCGAACCCAAAAGTCCAGGGATCCGTGCCCCGGGCATTGCGAAGTTGCTCCAGCCATTTGGGGGAAACCTCGCTCGAGAAATAGAAATCCCTCAGGCCGGCGGCGGCCCGCAGTCCGAAACCACGATGAAACGCCTCCTCGCTCTCCAGCAGCGCGAGCAAATGCTCTGCGGCATAAGGCCGCAGTTCAATGTCGAGAGCACTTGTGTTCACGGACGTAGCTTCGAATATCTATGACTTCCAATTTCCACCCGTCGTTCCGTCCGGGCTGGCAAGCACCACCTTTTAGCCGTCGGGATCCCGCAGCCAGATTTCCCAATGGTTCGGACCACCGTCACCGTCGGGCGGATTGCGATGGCGTGGCATCCCGTGCGCAAATGAGGGGCTGGAGACGCATGGTGTCTATTGGTAGGGACGCCGCGTTGCGGCGTCCGGACAGCGCAGCGCGCTTTCCCTATATTTTTGTCAGTTCAACGTCTGCACCTCCACCGACAGCACCGCTGGCAGATGTGCGGCGATGGTTGTCCAGTTGTTGCCGCCATCGGGTGAACAATAAACCTGGCCACCGGTCGTGCCGAAATAGATGCCGCAATCATCGAGCGAATCCACCGCCATCGCATCGCGCAGCACGTTCACATAACAATCCTTCTGTGGCAGACCGCGCGTCAGCGCCTCCCATTCGTTACCGCCCGTCTTGCTGCGATACACGCGCAGCTTTCCGTCCGGTGGGTAGTGCAGCGAATCGCTCGTAATGGGCACTACGTATATCGTCTCTGGCTCGTGAAAGTGGACGTCAATCGGGAAACCAAAATCCGTCGGCAGATTTCCACTGACCTCACTCCACTGATCGCCGGAATTGTCGCTGCGCATGATGTCCCAATGCTTTTGCATGAACAACACGTCCGGCCGTGACGGATGCAGCGCGATGCGATGTACGCAATGCCCGACCTCCGCGTCCGAATCGGGCAACTCGTATTGCGACTTCAAACCCTTGTTGATCGGCTTCCACGTCAACCCGCCGTCTTCCGTGCGGAACGCACCCGCCGCCGAGATCGCGATGTAGATGCGTTTCGGATTCTTCGGATCAATGATGATCGTATGCACCGCCATGCCACCCGCGCCCGGTTGCCAGAGATGCCCCTTCGCACTGCGCAAGCTCGACATTTCCTTCCACGACTTGCCGCCGTCGGTGGTTTTGAAAATCGCCGCGTCCTCCACGCCCGCGTAAGCCGTGTCGGGATCGGTCAACGACGGTTCGATGTGCCACACGCGCTTGAACTCCCACGGATGCTGCGTGCCGTCATACCACATGTGTTTGCCGACTTCGCCCTCGTACACAAACTTGTTGCTCGCACCTTTCGGAAATTCCCCAGGCGCCGGCATCTGCTCGCCGCCGGGGACGGACCATGTTCTTCCGCCATCGTCCGAGCGCTGGATGATCTGCCCAAACCAGCCGCTCGTCTGCGAGGCGTAGATGCGGTTCGGGTCCACGGGTGAGCCCTTGAGGTGATACATTTCCCAGCCCGCAAAATGCGGGCCGCTGACTTCCCACTCCTCGCGCTTGCCATCGGCGGTGAGGATGAATGCACCTTTCTTGGTGCCAACGAGGACGCGGACGCTGCTCATAAAAATCGGTGTGATCGGTTCAGTTACGCAGCGCGGCGAAGTTCTTCCGGCCGGCCCACAGGAGATAGAGCGCGAGCACCACGATGACGATGATCAGCGGACTGAAAAGCCCTTCGCCTTTCGTGATGAAGGCATGGAAGGCGAGGATGTTCACGATGATCGGCCCGAGGACGAGGAGGCCGAAATTCCGTGTGCGCGGGATGGCGACGAGGATGCCACCGAGCAGTTCGAACACTTTCACCATGGTCATGTAACCCGTCGGTCCGAGTGCGCCCATGAACATGGCCGCCTCCGGCGTCGCGGGTTTCGGGATCTTGTCCGGAGGAATGAGATGAAACAGAACGACGACGGACGACATGATGAAGAGCAGGCCAAGCAGGATGCCGGCGACGGTGGGTGCGTGTTTCATGGGTGGGATGTGGTTTGGGTGTTTGGGATGTGAAGGCTACTTTGCCGCCGGTGCAACGACGCGTTTCAGGTTGGCAAAGCCCTCCTCAAATTTTTCGCTGACCATCTTGTCGCAATTCACGAACAGGCCGAATGCCTTTCCCATGAAACCGTTTTTTCCAGACATCACCCAGGCCACGGACGTGCCGGCACCCTCGGGTTTCAGGTGAATTCGGTGAGATTCGTCGCCGCCATGGGCTTTGTGAAGACGAGGTCCATCACGACGCTCTCGCTCGGCTTGCTCGCGGTTATTTTCATCGAGCCTTCGCCGACCTCGTTGTTGCCCGACCACGAGAACTTCGCGCCGACCCCGGAAGCCGGGCCGTCGAAGGAATTCTTCGCATTCGGATCAAGCTTTGCCCACGGGGACCAGTCGCTCCATTTGTGAAAATCATTAATCTGCTCGAAGACGGCGGCGGGCGGCGCCGGGATGACGGCCGTGCGGGAGATCTTGAAATCCGCGGGCTGCAGCGCGACGACGATGAGGAAGACGACAATGACAGCCACGAGGGTCACGAGAATTTTTTTGAGCATGGCTGATGAGTAATGGAGATCGGGCGGCCTGCAAATTTTCCACCACACTTTTTGATGAGCCTCCCGTCGCGGCTCAAACCAAAACCCGCTCCGCCCGCCCTCGGAATGCCTCTGCTTGCGGTCACGCCGCTGCGCCCGTAAAAGTCCCGCCCACATGTCAGAATCACGCACGCTCTCGCTTGACCTTCCGCCGATCAAAGTCCGCGCGAAGTTTTTTTTTGAGGGCGACAAGCCGTGGTTTCTGCGCGGTGTGACCTACGGGCCGTTCCGTCCGAATACGGACGGCGAATTCATGAGCACGCCCGAGCAGGCGCGGCGTGACTTTGCGCAGATGAGGGAGATGGGGATCAATCTCATCCGCGTCTATCACCTGCCTGCGCGGTGGCTGCTTGACCTCGCGGCGGAACTCGGGCTCCGCGTGCTCGTGAGCATCCCGTGGACGCAGCATGTCGAGTTCCTGAACTCGCGTTCGCTCATGCGGCAGATCATCCGCGTGGTGCGCGAGGTGGTCGGGAAAAATGTCGGGCACCCCGCCATCTTCGCCTACCTCGTGGGGAACGAAGTGCCCACGACGATCATCCGCTGGCTCGGCGCGGATCGCGTACAGAAGTTTTTGGAAAAGCTGATTGATGTCGCGCGCGCGACGGACCCGCGTCCGCTCTACAGCTACGCGAGCTTTCCGCCGACCGAGTATCTGCGTCCTGCGAACGTGGATTTCCTCTCGCTGAATGTGTACCTGGAGCGGCGCGCAGACTTCGAGCGCTACCTCGCGCGGCTGCAAAATATCGCGGACGAAAAGCCCCTCATTCTCGGCGAATTCGGCATGGATACGCTGCGCAACGGCGAGGACAAGCAGGCGGAGGTGCTCGACTGGCACCTCGAAGTCGTCGTGAAGGGCGGCGCGGCGGGGACGATTTTCTTTTCGTGGACGGACGAGTGGTTTACCGGAGGGAACGAGGTGACGGACTGGAAATTCGGCCTCGTGACCGAGGATCGGAAACCGAAGAAGGCCTTCCACACATTGAAGGCGAAGCTCGGCGGCGGCGGGCCGATCACGGGCGTGGTGCCGCTCGCGCGCTACCCGAAAGTGAGCGTGATCGTGTGCAGCTACAATGGCGGCCAGACGCTCGGCGACTGCCTGCACGCGCTCGACGAGGTGCGGTATCCCGACTTCGAAATCGTGCTCGTGGACGACGGCTCGAAGGACGACACGCAGAAGATCGTGAAGCAGTGGGAGGCTCACCGCGCGCAGTTCAAGCGCAAGCTCCCGGGCTTCGTGAGCATCATCCAGAAAAACATGGGCCTGAGCTACGCGCGCAATGTCGGCGCACACGCGTCGTCCGGCGAAGTGATCGCCTACACGGACAGCGACTGCATGCCCGACGCGGACTGGCTCTACTATCTCATCGCCGTGCTCACGAGCGGCAACTACGCAGGCGTCGGCGGGCCGAACATCTCGCCGCCCGCGGTGAACTGGGTGCAGGCCGCCGTCGCCGCGAGCCCCGGCGGGCCGAGCCACGTGCTGCTCACGGACACCGTCGCGGAGCATGTGCCGGGCTGTAACATGGCGTATTGGCGATGGGCGTTCGATCTCGTCGGCGGCTTCGACACGGAATATCGCAAGGCTGGCGACGACGTGGACTTCTGCTGGCGCTTGCAGACCGCCGGCGGCGAGGTCGCATTTTCGCCAAGCGCGATCGTGTGGCACTACCGGCGCTTCACGCTCGGCGCATTCCGCAAACAGCAGGAGGGCTACGGCGAGGCCGAGGCGCTGCTGCGATTCAAGCACCTTATCTTTTTCGGCCCGACGGGCACTGCGAAGTGGAAGGGACAAATCTACGGCGCGCCGCGCCTCACATGGCTCTTCAGCCGTCCGCTGATCTACCACGGCGTGTTCGGCCAGGGCCTTTTCCAGTCGCTCTACCACGCGCCGCAGTCGCAGATCGCGGCGTATCTCAGCAGCATCGAATGGATCGCGCTCACGCTTTTCGTCGGCGTGCTCGGCATCCCGCTGGAGTGGCTGCGCGTGGTGCCGGTGCTCATGCTGCTCGGCACGATCAGCGTCGCGCTGAGCTGGATGATCAATATCCGCATCGAGCCGAAATACGACACGATCGCCGCGAGGCTGCTGGTCGCGTTTCTTGCATTCATGCAGCCGCTCGGACGCGGCTGGGCGCGCTACTTCACGTGGCTGAAATTCAAGCGCACGCCCGGCGCAGTCATCTCGAAACCTGAGCCGGGCATCGGCCGCGAGGCGCATTCCGGCAGCACGAGGCAGATTGATTTTTGGAATGAAACCGGCCAGGGCCGCGAGGCACTGATCACGGAAACCGTAAAACTCCTCGAGGACGAAGGCTGGCGCTACTCGACGGACACGGGCTGGAAATCGTGGGACGTTCTCGTGTACGGCAACTTGTGGTGGAGCGTGAAGGTCGCGACCGTCACTGAGTACCACGGCGGACCGAAGTGCCTCACGCGCGCGCGCCTCGGACTCATGATGGTGCCGACGACTTTCCTCGTGACCGTGATCCTGCTGAGCACGCTGCTCTACCGGGAAATTTTTTCTCACGCGCATGATCGCTGGCTCTGGGTTTTTTCCGCAGCATTTCTCGCGTGGCTGCTGTTCCGCGGCTTCCGCCTGAAGCGCCGCGTCGCCGATCTGATCATCCACGCCGCGGAGACCTGCGCGCTGAAGCGCGTCTCCGGCGAAAAAGCCAAACCCAAGGCTGCCAAGTGAGCGAAGGCTGTTTTGAATTTTCCTCGGAGGCCGGCGACGCCGGGTCGCGGCTGGATCATTTTCTCGCTGCACGCATCGGCGAGCTGTCGCGCTCACGCATCCAGGCACTCATGGAGGAAGGCCGCGTGCTCGTGAACGGCGAGGCAAAGCTGCGTTCGTGTAAACTGCGCGGCGGCGAAAAAATCGCACTCACCGTGCCTGCCGTGATCGCCTCGGAGAATCTGCCGGAGGACATCGCGCTCGAAGTCTTGCACGAGGACGCAGACCTCATCGTGATCAACAAGCCCGCGGGCCTCGTCGTACATCCCGCACCCGGCCACGCGGGCGGCACGCTCGTGAATGCGCTGCTCCACCATTGCAAGGAACTCAGCGGCATCGGCGGCGTCGAGCGTCCCGGCATCGTGCACCGGCTGGACAAGGAGACGAGCGGCTGCCTCGTTGCCGCGAAAAATGACGCGGCGCACCAGTCACTCACCGAGCAGTTTGCCGGGCGCGAAGTGCGCAAGACGTACCTCGCGATCTGCGCGGGCATTTTGAAAAAGAAGAAGGGCACGACCAACGTGCCGCTCGGACGGCATCCCGTGCACCGGCAGAGGATGGGCGTGCTCCTGCGCGGCGGCGGACGCGAAGCGGTGACCGACTGGCTCGTGCTCGCGGAACTCCCGTGCGGCACGCTCGTGCAATGCACGCTGCACACGGGCCGCACACACCAGATCCGCGTCCACATGAAACACCTCGGCCACCCGGTGCTCGGCGATGAGGTGTACGGCAAGCGCGGGAAATTTTCGCGGCAGATGCTGCATGCGTGGAAGCTCGGCTTCGAACATCCGCGCACGGGAAATCCGATCGACTTCACGGCGCCGATCCCGCCT
The DNA here is from genome assembly GCA_025355595.1 of Spartobacteria bacterium. Lineage (GTDB taxonomy): Bacteria > Verrucomicrobiota > Verrucomicrobiia > Chthoniobacterales > Chthoniobacteraceae > SXWH01. The sequence continues at coordinate 5,781 of JANXZI010000256.1, read as the reverse complement.
GATTTCCTCGAAGCCGGAGTGCCGGGGAAAGTTGAGAGATGAGTGTTGAGTGTTGAGAGATCCACGAACGGCCTTCAGCTTTCAGCCATCCACAACTCTTCCGACGGAAGCCGGACGCGCAGGCGCTTCCGAACCTCTCAACTCTCAACTTTCAACTCTCAACTGCCCGAATGAGCGACGAGCCGACAGACATTGTTTTCAGCGCGCTGCATCGGATGCAGGCAAACGGCGTGCGCCTGCGGGCATCGCTCGACACCTGCGAGGGGCTGCGCGTGACCGCATCCGCGGCAGGAACGGCACCGCGGACACCGGCTCGCACCGCGTCGCCGGCCACTGCGCTCGGCGCACAACCTGAAACCCGCCGGGCAAGCACACCCGCGCCGAGGATCGAATTGCCACCGGCTTCGGAAGGAAAATCCACGCAGTCCGTTCCGTCGAACTCCACTGCTTTTGCGTCCGCAAAAGCCGCGCAACTCGACGCACTGCGCGGCCCCGTCCTCGCCTGCACAAAATGCCCGCAGCTCGTGCAATCCCGCACGCAGGTCGTCTTCGGCGTCGGCAATCCCGATGCCGAGGTGATGTTCGTCGGCGAAGCGCCTGGCGCGGATGAAGATCTCGTCGGCGAGCCGTTCGTCGGACGCGCGGGACAGATGCTGACAAAGATGATCACCGCGATGAACCTCCGTCGCGCGGACGTGTACATCGCGAACATTCTCAAGTGTCGCCCGCACATGCCGCCCGGCGAATCCGGCAACCGCAAGCCGGAGCCTGCGGAGATGAACGTCTGCAAGCCGTATCTCCTGCGCCAAATCGAAATCATCCAGCCGAAGGTGATTGTCGCGCTCGGTGCGACGGCGGTCGAGGGACTGCTCGGCATCAAGAATGCGGGCATCACAAAAATGCGCGGGACGTGGAAGGAATTCCACGGCATTCCAATGATGCCGACCTACCATCCCGCCTACCTCCTGCATAACCAGTCGCACACGGAAAAGCGGAAGGTCTGGGAGGATCTGATGGCCGTGCTCGAACGCCTCGGCGACGAGATCACCGCCAAGCAGCGCGGATATTTTCTGACAAAGTAGGCCCGCGTGGAAACCCGAGCGCGCTCAGCCGAGCACGGCTACTTCTTCAGCAGCGTCTCCATTTCCTCGCTCTTCGGCACGCCGAGTTCGAGAGCCTTCTCATACGCCTTCTGCGCCTCAGCCTTGTCCGGCGGTGTCTTGCTCGCGAGTGCGATGGCGAGATTATACCAAGCGTCGCCGTACTTCGGATCGAGCTGCACGGCACTCTCGAGTTCCTTTTGCGCAGCCTCCAGCCAGCCCTTGTGCGCGGCGGTGATGCCGAGGTAATTGTGCGCGGTGGGATTCCGCTGGTTGATGGCGAGCGACTTCGTGAGCGCATTGACGGCTTCATCGTACTTCTCCTCCTGATAAAGGATGATGCCCTTCGTGGACCAGCAGAAGGCGTCCTCCGGTGCGAGGGCCAGCGCCTTCGTGAAGGTTGCCTCCGCCTGCTTATACTTGCCCTGACGGTACTGCGTCACGCCTTGGTTCGAGAGGAGAAAGACGTTGTTCGGCGCGATCTGGAGCGTCTTGTCGTAGAGACGCTCCGCCTCGGAAAATTTCTCGCTGTCGAACGCCTTCTTCGCCTGATCCGCCAGCGGCCGCGCCTCCGCGGGCAGCTTCGCTCCCGTGCTGCCTGGGACGGGCGGCGTGGAACTGCCATCCGGCGTCTTCGTGTCGGTTGACTTCGGTTCCACCGATTTCGTCACCGCCGGTTTCGTGTCGGCCGGATCTTTCACGGGCAGATCGCCGTCGGCCTTCGGCTTCACGCCGGTGGGCGGAACTTCCGGCTTCGTCGTCTCACCCGGCGGCTTGGTATTTTCCGGCGGAGTCGTACCACCGGGCTCCGTCGGCTTCGTGGAAGGCGCGGCCTCGGGTGTTTCCGTCGGGGTCTTCGCGGGAACCGGGGCATCACCAAGGGGAGGCGCACTGTCGGTCTTCACCGCGACGAGCGTATTGATGTCCTGCACCTCGATGACGGGCTTCTTGAACAGCTTGCGCTCCAGCGCGGAAAGTTTCACCACGGGCTGCGAAAGATAGTTGATCTGCTGCAGGAGCGCGCCGGACTGGATGTGCAGCTTGCCAACTTCCTCCTGGATCATCTTCTTCCGCTGATTGCGGTTCGCATCCTCTTGGAGCACGCGCATCACGATTCCCTGGAGCAGCCGGTTTTCGTCCTCCATCTTTTTCCGCTCCTCCGCACTCGCCTTTTTGTCAGCCTTGAATTCCGAAATCTGCTTCCCGTACTCGGTCACTTTCTTTTGCAGTTCGGCAATCTCCACCTGCATCGTCGCGTTCTTCTGATCCGAGGCGAGCAGCCCTTTTTGCGCGTCCGTGACCTGCTTCGTCAGCGCAGTCAGCTCAGCATCGCGCGAACCACCGGTGGACTTGAAGGCGAGAATCTGCTTTTCCGCATCGCCGAGCTTCTTCAGCAGGCCCGCATTGTCCGCCGCCAGCTTGTCGGTGCCCTTGCTCAGCTCGCGCAGGCGCACAAGTTCCTCGTGCTGATCGCTCTTCTCCTTCGTGAGCGTGGCGATCTGGCCCTTCAGATCCTCCTCACGCTTCTTCGCCTTCATCGCATCGCTGGCGGTCGTCTTCACCTCGGCGTCGAGCTTTGCCTGGAGCGACTTCATCTCGGCGACGGCCCCGGCGGACTCCGCCTTGTCCTTGGCCAGCGCCGCAATCTGTGTCTTCAGATCCGCCTCGCGCTTCTTCGCCTGCTCCGCCTGCTGCACGGTCGCTTTTTGCTCCGCATCGAGCTTTGCCTTCAGGCTGTCCACCTGCTTCGGCAATGTCGCGGCCTGCCCCGCTACATCGGTCATCTTGCGTGAACGGGCGAGCAACTGGCTCACGCGCTCCTCCGCAGCCTCAAGGTCCGCCTTCGTCTCCACCGAGTTGCGGTTTGCCGCCACAAGTTTTGCCTCGAGTTCCTTTGCGCGCGCACCGCTCTCCTCGCCCACCGTCTTCAGCTCGTGCATGCTGGCTTGGAGCACCTCTGCGAGCTGCTGCGCCTTTTTCTGCGCGGCCTCGGCCTTCTTCTGGGAACCAAACGCCTCGCCGAGGTCCGTCGTCAGCTTGGCGTTGCGCTCCTGCTCGTCTTGAAGCTGCTTTTTCGCTTCGGCGAGCTGCCTCTTGTATTCCTGAATCTGCTGCTGCACTGCCGCGATCGGATTCGAGTCATCCCCAGCCGGCGCGACCTTTACGGGTTTGCGCGGCGATCCGGGGATCGGGGGAATGGATGGATCGTTGAGCGGGTCTATCAGCGGCGGCAAAATATCGCCCGAATTTCCACCCGGCTTTGTCGTCATCATCGCACTGCCCGACTGCCCGTCCAGACGATCGATCGCCTCAGCCGTGCGCTTGATGCGGAAATCCAGCAGATCCGTCTGCCACTTCGGATTCTCCTGCTTGATCCGCATGAGCGTCCCGAGCGCCGTCTTGTAGGTCGCCAGCGCCATCTTCACGTCACCCGACTTTTCCTGCTCCTCCCCCTTCCTCACGCCGAGGAACGCCTCCACGAATTGCTGCTGTGCGGCATCAGTGCCCTGTGCGCGCACAGGCATCGGCGCGAATGAAATTCCGAGAATGAAACAAAGGATGACGAGCGTTCGGCGCATAGGATTGGGATAAAACGGAGACAAATGCTAACGGATTTTTCCGCCCCTAGCAAATGCCTTCTTAAGCTCCGGAAAATCACCGCCGGTCGCGCCTGAAGGGCTCCCACGCCATGGCGAGTTCATCCCACAACAGGCGAAATTCCGGATGTAGCGCGAGCTGTGCGTCGCGCCATGCGGGCCAGTCCGGCGCGTCCATCCTCGCAGGGAAAAGCTGCACGCGGATCGGGCGCACGCGGCTATCAATCGCCGCGACGTAAATCTCCTCCACAGCACCGTCACCGACCGCGACACAGCCGATGCTCACGTCCCCGCCGTGGATGAAAATGTCGAACCCCGGCGAAACCGGGTCCCCGAGAACGAGGTCGCTCGCATTCGGATAATTCAGCCCGAGTGAGAGGTGAAAATTGCTGAGCGGATTGAACCGATCCACCTCATAAAAGCCCTCCGGCACCTGCAAGTCGCCCTCGCGTCGCTTCGGCCCCGGCCCGCCGGACGCCGCGAGGATCGGCAATGTTTTCACGAGCCGGAACGATTCCCCCGCCCCATTCCGCGCCCATAGCTCGATCTGCCGCTCGCGCTTCATCACGCGCAGGAAAATCTCGTCCGCCGGCCAGCGAACGTCTGCCTTTTCAAAATCGCCGCGCAGCTTCGCGTCGCATCGCACGCGCGCGGCAGCGACGCGATCAGGCTCCGCGTTCGACTGCTCGGGCGGCGCGGGGATCGGAGGCGGAGTTTGTTTCATCAGGAAAAATGCGGCGACGACGAGAGTCGCGGCCGCTGCGATCCACGCGAGAATTTTGCGAACCCGCGCACGCTTCGCACCACCGCTCATGGCAGAGTGCGGACATCACATGTCCGATGTGCCGTGAAGCAGACCGGCGTGCCGCAGGTAGCGTGGGCGTCCCGCCTGCCGTGCCGGGCGTCCTGCCAGGCACACCGGGCAAAGACAGGCGCCTCTCTCAGTTTCACGCCATCAGACATCCCATGTCCGATGTGAGACGGGTCGGACGGCGGGCGGGACGCCCACGCTACCCGAGGCACTTCGCTCATGCTGGCGACACCACAATTTTCCGGAGCGGCATCATTCGTTGCTCAGCGTCTCGTCAAGATTCAGCGCGAGCGTCGCGATGCCGGTCCAAGCCGCGAGTTCGTCCGCGGGAAGCGACACCTCCGGCTTGCTCTCGCCGACGGCGAGAAGTTTGCGCGCCGCGTCCTCATCCTGATGGTAAGTCTCGCGCAGAGTCCGCAGCCGATCGAGCAGCACTCGGCTCTCACTTTCGCTCGGAAAGCGCGCAGTGCAGCGGCGGAACATCACTGCGATGCGCGCGAGATCATCACCCGGCGCGAGCAGCGTGCGCTGCGCGAGCGCGCGAGCCGCCTCGACGAACGTGACGTCATTCATCGTGATCAGCGCGTGCAGCGGCGTGTTCGTGCGCCCGACCTTCACCGTACAGTTCTGCCGGTTCGCCACGTCGAAGAACACCGTGGGCGCGACGATCCTGCGCCAGAAAATGTAGAGGCTGCGGCGATACAGCGCCTCGCCGTGATCCTGCGCAAAGGTGATTTTTCCAAACGTCGCATCCTCCCACACGCCCGGCGGCTGATACGTCTTCACCGGCGGCCCACCGACCTTTTCCACGAGCAAGCCCGACGCCGCGAGCGCCTGATCGCGCAGCATCCAGCTCGGCAATCTGTGCCGCGGGCCGCGCGCGAGCAGGCGGTTTTCCGGGTCGCGCTCGGCCATGCCCGGTGCGACGCGCGACGACTGCCGGTACGTCGCGCTCGTCACGAAAAGCTTCACGATCTTCTTCACATCCCAGCCGCTCTCGCGGAACTCCACCGCGAGCCAGTCGAGCAGCTCCGGGTGCGACGGCACATCGCTTTGCAGGCCAAAATTGTCCGCCGTCTTCACGATCCCCGTCCCGAAAAATTGCTGCCACAGCCGGTTCACCGTCACGCGCGCGGTGAGCGGATTCTCCGGCGCGACGATCCAGCGTGCGAGCGCCAGCCGGTTCTTCGGCGCGTCGGCGGGCAGCGGCGCGAGCTTCGCCGGCACGCCATGCTCCACCTTGTCCGCAAACTGATTGTACGCGCCCTTCACG
>JANXZI010000234.1 GCA_025355595.1 Spartobacteria bacterium | reverse complement strand
TTTTGGAAATCAGCCCCGCCTTTTCCAGCGCCGCGCTGTGCGCGATGGAGCCCTCGATGTCATGCCGCCACAGCCGCCAGTCGAAGCTGATGCTCTCGCTGAACGACTGGAGCAGTGCGGCGGTTTGTTCTTTGAATCGGCCTTTCCACATAGGGCGCGCAGCATTCCGCACACGCCGTTGCCGTGCAAGAACGCGCTACCAGATTGACGCATCAAAATTACGGCGGCGGCGAGCGGAAGCTTCCGGGTGGAGCACGCGACTCGCGTGCGGTCTGCGGCGACCCGCCGCGGACACCCGATGCGAGTGTGTTCCTAGGCGGCGTTCAGATCTGGAAGCGCACAGATTTGGAAGTTCCGTGTGCTTTCTAAGACGCCATGGGGTGTTTCTGGCGGGTCGCCGGAAACAGCACGCGAGTCGTGTGCTCCACCCGGGAGCCGCATTCGGACGCCCGTGCAATTTTGATGCGTCGGCCCTGTCCACGCCGCCAGTCACCTTGACACCGCGAGCGTCGCGTCGTCAGCGTCGGACGATGGATTTCACAGCCGCCATTGAAACGCCGCGCGCACGGCACGCAGACCGATGATCTTCAGTTCCTGGCAGTTCATCTTCGTCTTCCTGCCGATCGCGGTCGCGGGGTTCTTCGCGATTCCGGCGCGGGCGCAGGTGGTGCGAAAGTGCTGGCTGTTCGCGACGTCGCTCTTTTTCTACGGCTGGTGGAAGGTCGAGTACATCCCGCTGCTGCTCTTCTCGATCGCCTTCAACTACGCGATCGCCGAGGCAATCAGCCGCTGGCGTGGGCGACACGCGGCACGCGTGGCGGTGATCGTGGGTGTGGCGATCAATCTGCTGCTGCTCGGCTACTACAAGTACACGAATTTCATCCTCGATGTGTTCGGGCGTGCGAGCGGGCACACGTACGCGCGGCTGGACATCATGCTGCCGCTCGCGATCTCGTTCTTCACATTCACGCAGATCGGCTACCTCGTGGACGTGTACCGCGATCAGCGCCTGCACTATCGGCTGCTCGACTACTCGGTGTTCGTCGTCTTTTTTCCGCACCTCATCGCGGGGCCGATCGTGCGGCATTGGGAAATCATCCCGCAGTTTGCCGACCGGGACCTGAAGGCAAACCGCACGGACCTGGGCGTGGGCATCGCGATATTTTTGCTCGGGCTGTACAAGAAAGTGCTGCTGGCGGATCCCGCATCGCGCGTCGCCGACACCGTGTACGGCGCGGTGGAGGCGGGCACAGCGATCACCTGGCTCGACGGCTGGCTCGGCACGCTCGCGTATGCGATGCAGATCTACTTCGATTTTTCCGGCTACTCGGACATGGCCATCGGCCTCGCGCGGATGTTCGGCATGAAGTTCCCGTGCAATTTCGACTCGCCGTACCAGGCCGGGAACATCGTGGAATTTTGGCGGCGCTGGCACATCACGCTCCAGCGTTTCCTGCGCGAATACCTCTACTTTCCGCTCGGCGGAAACCGCTGCGGAAAGGCGCGGCACCTCCTGAACATCATGATCACTATGGTCGTGAGCGGCCTGTGGCACGGCGCGGGATGGACGTTCCTCGTGTGGGGCACGCTGCACGGCGTTTATCTCGTGGTCGCACACCTCTGGCGACAGTTCCGCGAGGCGCGCGGATGGAAGCTCACGCACTGGAGCTACCGCGGCGCGTGCGTGTTCGTGACGTTCGTCGCGGTGATGTATGCATGGGTCTTCTTCCGGGCAAAGACGCTGCCGCAGGCATCCCGCGTCGTCGCGAGCATGATGGGTGTGAATGGCTTCACCATCCCGGACGCGGTCACCAACCCCCTCGCGCAGCCGGGAATCCTCTGGCAAAAACTCGGATCGCGTTTCGTCACCGAGCGGCTGGCGGAGGACTTTTACAAGCCGGGGCTGCAATTGGTCACGCTGCTCATGCTCGCCTGCTGGCTGCTTCCGAATGTCCAGCAACTCCTCGCCGCCTACGATCCGACGCTGGAGCGGGTCGCGCGGCCGGCACGCCG
>JANXZI010000203.1 GCA_025355595.1 Spartobacteria bacterium | reverse complement strand
AGTCGGCATCGCCGCGCTGCTCACGCGCAAGCCCGCGCCTGCGCACGTCGCGCGCGCGCTTGATGAACGCGCTGGGAGCAAGGAGCTTTTCCTCACCGCATCGCTCATCACGCAGGCCCCGGGCGAATATCGCGACATCGTCCTTTCACAGTCGGAGGAACGCGCCGCGACGCTCAGTGCCGCGCGCCTTTTCCCGCTGAAGTGGCAGCGCGGCGCGTGCAACATCGCCCTCGCATTCGCCGCGCTCCTCGCCGGTGCGCTGTGGCTGCCAAGGCTCGATCCTTTCAAGATGGACGAGAAGCGGAAGGAACTCACGAAGCAGGAGGCGCGGCTCGTCGAGACGAAAAAAATCACCGCCATCCGCAAGGAGGAGCTGAAGGAAAAAGGTGCGGCGCTCACCGAGCAGGTAGATCAGGCACTCGCGAAACTCGACAAGACGCTCAAGGAAATGAAGCCGAAGGAGCGCGAGCTGAATGCGAAAAGGCTGAACGAGGAGGCGCAGGATTTCAGCGAACTGTGGAAGAAGGCCGCCGCGCAGATTCCGAAGGACGCGCTCGAAAAGGCCGCGCAGCAATTTGGCGACACGCAGCAGCGGCAGGCGATGAAGGAGCTGCTCGACAAGCTGAAGCAGGGCGACGCCGAAGGACTGAAGCAGGCGATGGAAAAGCTCGGTCAGCAGATGCAGGACATCGCGAAGAAGCCCGATGGCGCGGAGAAAAAGGAGCAGCTCGAAAAACTCGCGAAGGAACTCAGCCAGATGGCCAACCAGCTCCGCGAACAACTCGGCGACAAGGCGCTCAACGAAGCCCTCGCCCGCGCCGCCGAGCAACTCGGCATGGCGAAAAATGGTGGCGCTTCCAAAGACGCGCTCGATGCCGCGAACGAGTCGCTCAAACTCAGTGAGGACGAACTCAAACGGCTGGGCGAAATGTTCAAGGACGCGCAAAACCTGGAGGACGCGCTGAAAAATCTCGCCGCCGCCAAGCAGCTCAACGACCTCGGCAAACTCGACGGAAAGGACGCGCAGGATGCCGGCGCGAACAGCCAGGCCGATTACCAGAAACTCTACGACGCCGCGATGCGCCGCCTCGCCGAAGCGGGTGACGCAGGCGACGGCGACGGGCAGGGCGACGGCCAGCACGGCCGCAGCAAGGCCGGCAAAAATCCAGGCACCGGGCAGGGCGGCACCGTCGGCGAGGACGACAGCACAAAGTCTGATTTCAAAATGGAAAAGGCAAAGACGCAGCTCGGCGCAGGCAAGCTGCTCATGGAATGGAAAGAGGAAGGCGTCGGCGACACCGGTAGCAAGGCCGGCGACTACAACGCCGCCGTCAGCGCGGTGAAGCAGGGCGTCGCCGAGGCCATCCGGAACGAGCGAGTCCCGCCCGGCTACCACGGCGCGATCCAAAAATACTTCGACGCCCTGCCGGGGAAAAAATAACCGCCGCGCTTGGGAGCGACCCTGGGAGCGGCGACATTCCTGTCGCCGTCCTCGCTTGCGCCGGAGGTGCCCCAATTTTTCGGCAAGGCGGCATGGAGCGCACACGAACCCCCTCCACCATCCCCCGAGATACGCGCCTCCGGCCCATGTGCCAATCGGCGACAGGAATGTCGCCGCTCCCAGTGTGCATGCCACCCTTGCCGCACCGCCCTCATTCCGCCAAAGCTCCCGCGTGCAGGATCTCCGGAACACGAAACGCTACTTCCTCCTTGTGGCATTGCTCGGCTTCGCGCTGCTCGCGTGGCAGTCGCTCGATCGCGACAAGCTCGTCGTTTACTGCGCGCACGACGCCGTCTTCGCCGAGGCGGTCCTCCGCGATTTTGAAAAGCAGACCGGCATCCCCGTCGCGGTGAAATTCGACACCGAGGCGACCAAGTCCCTCGGCCTCGCCGAACAGATCCTCCGCGAAGCCGCACATCCGCGCTGCGACGTCTTTTGGAACAACGAACTCCTCGGCACACTCGACCTCGCCGAGCGCGGCCTGCTCGATCCGCACAAGGGCACCGGCTGGCAGCGCATCCCCGCGCAGCACCGCGATCCCGACGGACGCTGGACCGGCTTCGCCGCGCGGCTGCGCGTGATCATCGAGCGCAGCGACAGACCGCGATGGAACGACGCGCTCCTGCTCGATGGCGACCTCAGCCGCTTCGCGATGGCGAAGCCGCTCTACGGCACGACGCTCACGCACTACGCCGTGCTGTGGCACGAGTGGGGCGCGGCGCGTTTGCAACAGTGGCACGGCGACACGCGACGCCGCGGCCTGCGCGAAGTGCCCGGCAACGCGCAGTCGAAAGACACCGTGGCCGGCGGCGTGTGCGACGCGGCATTCACGGACACGGACGATTTCTTCGAGGCAAAAGACGAAGGAAAACCCGTGACGATGCGCCCTGCGACACTCGACGACGGACGGACCATCTGCATCCCAAACACGATCGCCATCGTGCGCGGCGCACCGCATGTGGAGAACGCACGCAAGCTGACCGACTTTCTCCTCTCCGCAAAAACCGAACTCGCCCTCGCACGCTCGAAGTCACGGCAAATCCCGCTCGGCCCCGTGGACCAAACACAACTCTCCACCGAGGTGCGCGAACTCTTCCCGCACGCCGCGCGCGGCATCCCGCTGACGGGCCTGCTCAAGTCGCGCAACGAGTGCCTCGCATGGCTCAAGGCCGAGCATCTCAAATGACGCACGCGCACGCCCGAGCATGAACCTCGCAGCGCCGACTGCATTCGCCGCAGTGCGCGCAGGCGCGGTTGCGCTTCTCGCCGTGGGCGCCGCGCTCGGCACGCTGCCATGGCTGCGTACGCTTTCTCCGCTCGCGCTGCGTTCCACTTTCGCGGCGACCGCAGCCGTCTTTTTCACCCCGGCGATGCTCGCGGGCTACGGATGGTTGACCACGATCACACGCTGGCCTGCGGGCTCGGCGGCGCGCGAAATTTTCTACTGCGCGATGCTCTGGCTGCGCTTCATGCCGATCGCCTCTCTCGCGCTATGGTTCGCAAGCCCCGGCCCGGACGCGACCGCGACTCACTGCGCGCGGCAGGCCGGCTGTGCGAATCTGCGCTGGCGGCTGCGCGAACTCGGTATGGCACCGTGGCTCGCCGCGGGCGTCGTATTTCTGCTCGTGTTTCAGGAATTCGATCTCGCGACGAGCTGGGGCATCCGCTCGTGGACGGTCGCGCTTTTCGACGCGCAGACGGGTGGCCTCGCATTGCGCGAATCACTCCGCCTCGCACTGCCCGCGCTGTGTGTCGAACTCGCCGTCATCGCTCCCCTGCTCCTCGCGCTCGGTTCGCTGCGCCCACGCGCGGCGGAGCGCGCGATTCCAGACGCGAGCGGATGCCTGCCCGTGCTCGTGCAATGCATGGTCGCGCCGGCGCTCTTCATTGTGGTTCCGGCGTGGTTTCTTTTCGCGCTGGGATTCGGCGGCTTCGGCGCGTGGCTCGAAAACCCCAGCCTCGCACGCGAAATGGCAAACAGCCTCGTGCTCGCGAGCACCTGCGCGTTGCTCGCGTGGCTTCTCTCCGCATTCGCGGAAAGGCGGGCGGCCCTCGTGCTTGCCGTGCCGGGATTGCTCGGGCCGCTGCTGCTCTCACTGCTGCTGCTCGCCGCCGCGCAGCCCTTCGACGTGATCGCACGCACCGCGCTACCGCTCGTGATCGCGCTCGTGCTCCAGCTTCTCCCACTCGCGCTGCTTCTCCGCGCACTGCTGCACCTCGGCGCTGAACCGACAGCGCTGCACATCGCCCGGAACTCCGGCGCGCGCGCCGCGGAATGGACGCTCTCCCGCGGCCCGGCTTTTGGCGCTGTGCTCCTGCTCTTCGGCATCGCTTACGGCGACTTCACCGTGAGCGCACTGCTCGCACCGCCGCAATTCACCACGGTCTTCGCGCGCATTTTCAATCTCATGCACTACGGCCAGAATGCCGTCCTCTCTGCGAGCGTCTTCATCGCAATCGCCACACCTCTGCTGTGTCTCTGGTTGACCCGCCTTCTGCTCCGCCTCTATGTCGCCCGCCGTGTCCGTTGAACCACTCTGGCGACTTTCCGGCATCCGCTTTTTCGGCCCGCCGTGCAAATGGCCGGCCGAGCCGTTTGATCTCGCGATCCCGCCCGGCCGCACCGCGCTTCTCGGCTTGTCCGGCGCGGGAAAAACGTCGCTGATCAAAGTGCTGACAGGGTTCGCGAAACCGACCAGCGGCAGTGTGCGCGGCCCCGCGCGAATCGCATGGGCACCACAGGATCATGGTCTTTGGCACAAACACACGGTGCGCGAAAATCTCACGCTCACCGGCGCATCGGCGGCGGAATGCGATGAGTTGCTGGAGAAGTTCGACCTCGGCAAGCACGGCAAGTCCAGCGCCGGCATCCTCAGCCTCGGCGAGGCCGCACGGCTGAGCGTTGCCCGCGCGCTCGCGCAGAAGGCCCCGGCCATCGTGATGGACGAGCCGCTCGCGCATGTGGACAGCGCACGCGCAGGAAAATACTGGCGCGCAATCCGCGACCACATCACACGCACCCAAGCCTCATTTGTCTTCGCCACACACACACCGGAGATCGCGCTCGCCGAAGCGGAGCACGCAATCTGTCTGCGAGAGGGTTCCATCGTTTTCACCGGCACCATCGCCGACCTTTACGAAAATCCCGCATCGCCGGAACTCGCGGACTTCCTCGGCCCGGCGAACTGGCTGACGCCCGACCTCGCGCACCAATGGCTCGGTGAATCGTGGGACAGCGCGCGCGGCGTGCGGCCCGAGCGCGTCTTCATCGAGGCTGCGCCCGATGGCCCGCACACCGTTGGCGGCTCACGTTTCCTCGGCAATTGCGCGGAGACCACGCTGCGCAGCGCGAGCGGCGAGTCGCACACTTTCATCCATCGTCCGGCAGAGGCTCCGCGCACCGGACTGCGCGTGAGGCTCCGCGTTCTGCTGCGCGCTGTCACAGTGTTTGCGCTGCTCGCGCTCATGCTCACCGGATGCAAACGCGACGGGGACACGGCCACGATTGCGGTGAAATCCTGGCGCACGTGGATGCTCCCGACCGACGGCGCGGTGCAGCCCACGCCGCGCAGCCTCACCACCGGCCCGCACGACGAACTCGCGGTGATGGACACTGCGGGTCGCGTGCTCATCTACGACGCAAATGGCGCGCTGCTGCGGCAGTGGAAGATGCTCGATGTGCAGTTTGGAAAACCCGAGGGCATCGTGTGGCTGAAGGATGATCGCATCGTCGTGTGCGACACGCACTATCGGCGGCTCGTATGGTTCGACCAACAGGGACATGTGCTGAAAACCGTCGGCCAGCACGGCAAGGGGCGCGGCGAATTCATCTACCCCGTCGGCATCTGCAAGGACGCCGCGGAAAATCTCTACGTGTGCGAATACGGCGGCAATGATCGCGTGCAGGTCTTCACGCGCGACGGCGAATGGCTGCGCGAATTCGGCACGCCCGGCACCGGCGAGGGACAGTTCCAGCGACCGAGCGGGCTCGTGTGGCACGGGGGAAGAGTGTTCGTCGCGGATGCGATCAACAACCGCGTGCTCGTCTTCAGCGACGCGGGGAAATTCATCGGCCTGCTCGGTGCGGGCGCGGATGGAAAGAGCGCACTCACTTTCAATCTCCCCTACGACATCACGCTCGCGCCCGATGGAAATCTCTACGTGATCGAATACGGCGCAGGCCGCCTTTCTCGCATCTCGCTCGACGGAAAACTACTCGGCCAATACGGGCACAGCGGGCGCGGAGACGGGGAATTCGCAACGCCGTGGGGCCTCGTCGTGGATTCGCGGATGCGCGTGCTCGTGGCTGACACGATGAACCGGCGGATCGTATCACTGCAACTGTGACTCCCGCGCACACATCGTCCGATCAGCCCGCGCTTTCACAAGCGCGGCTACGCCGCTGTAGCCGCGCTTGTGAAAGCGCGGGTACTCTCCCGCTGCGATGAAGCGTCTCCTCCGGAGCTTGTTCCCAGCCGCACGCCGTCCGATGACGCTGCCCGCGCTGCTGCCGCTGCTCGTGTTTCTCGCGGCGTTCGCTGCGGCGGTGATTGTTTGCGAAGTGCGCGGCGGCGTGCGGTTCACCTGGAAGCCGGCATTCTGGCTGATGCTTGTGGCACCGTGGGTGTGGTGGATGCACTTCGCGGGATGGAGCGGGCTCACGGGGTGGCGTGCACAGGCGGCGCTGGTGTCGCGGCTGCTTCTTGTCGGAGCGTTTGCTGCGCTGCTCGCGGAGCCGCGCGCGGTGCGGAAGTCGGACACGCTCTCGATCGTGTATGCGCTCGATGTGTCCGACTCGATGGGCGAGAAAATTTCCGACAAGAGCATGGAGTGGATTTTAAAAACGGTCGGGCAGAAGCCGGAGAAAGACGAAGCGGGACTGGTGGTTTTCGGGCGTGATGCGGCGGTGGAATTGCCGCCGCGGAAGTCCTTCCCATTTGAAACGATCAACTCGCGCGTGAACCGCGACGGCACGGATCTCGCGAAGGGGCTCAGCCTCGCGGCGGCGATGCTGCCCGAGGGAAATCAGGGGCGCATCGTGCTCGTCTCGGATGGCAATGAGACGGAAAGCAACGTGACGGCAGTGCTCGACGAAATGAAATCGCGCGGCATCGCGGTGGATGTGCTGCCGGTGGCGTTTGAGTTTGCCAAGGAGGTGTGGCTGGAGCGGCTCGACCTTCCGCGCGTGGTGAAGCAGGGCGAGACATACGAGGCGACGGTGCTGCTTTCCTCGCTGCAGGCGGGCAAGGGAAAGCTGCGCTTTGCGGAGAATGGAAAAAACATTTTCGAGAAAGAGGTGGAGTATCAGGCGGGGAAGAATCGCTTCGCGCTGCCGCTGCCACAGCGCGGGCCGGGCTACTACGAGTATGTCGCGACCATCGAGACGGCGAAAGGCGACGACTCGTGGAGCGAGAACAACGTG
>JANXZI010000183.1 GCA_025355595.1 Spartobacteria bacterium | reverse complement strand
CACGTTTATCGCTTCGGACGGCAATGCCACGAGTTCGGAGACGATCAAGCTTCACGTCCTCAACGTCAATCAGGCGCCGCAAATCGTGCCGATGGCGACCCAGAGCGGACGCGAAGGTGCTGAAATGCACTTCACGCTGCTCGGTGGCGATCCGGATCAGGACTCGGTGCAGTTCACTGCACTCTCGCCGTTGCTGGCGCGAAAATCTGCGTGGCGAAGCAAAGAAAATTTTGACGGCGCTTCTGTGAGCGCATACACCTTTGCGTGAGGCTCGCGACTGTCACACATTCGCAGCCCACAACGCTCACAGCGCGTTCTTTCCTCACTCTGATTTCAAGGTATTTACGAAGGGCAGGAAATTTTCCCTCCCCATCCGCCACGCTCCTCCCAGGCGCGGCTGAGAGGAGCGCACGCCGCTCATTCGTTCGCGGAATCAATGCCGGGGTGGTGGCAGATCGTCGCAAGAAAATCCTGCGGCGTGCAGGCGTCCTGGCCACGTCTTCGCGGATCAAGCGGGCCGGAGCAGATCGGATCGGACGGAACTGAGGGCATGCCTTCCCGCGGAAGGAACCGATGGCCCGATTCTTAGTGGAGGGAAGCCTTTACTTCTTCGTCCTGTTCGCCTGCTTCGCCGCGGTCGCGCTGTTTTTTTTCTGAGTGTTGGCAGCGTCCTTCGCGTTTTTCTGTGCTGCCTGTTTGCCTGTCGCCTTCGGTGATTTGTCGCCCATAAGGCCGCGACCGTCGCACCCTGCGCCGCAAAAGCGAGGATTGAAATGGCGTACGGGTGCCGCGCCAGCGGTGAAATGATGGGGCAGCGGAGGTGCGCAGCATGTGACTGGTGACTGGTGAGAAGTGACTGGTATCCAGCCGTGATTGCCTCGTGAGAAATCGGAAGACGAGTCACTTTTCACTTGTCACCAATCACATCCGCGAGACTCAGAAACCCGCGCATCACTTCACCGCTGACACGGCACTCGCCGCCGCGTAGCGTGCGCGATGATGACCCAGCCACCCGCACAGATTTCCGCACGCGATCTTTTCCGCTCCTTCAAAATGGGCGACCGCATGATCGAGGTGTTGCGCGGCATCACGCTCGACATCACGCCGGGCGAATCGCTGTTCCTCTGCGGTGCGAGCGGGGCGGGGAAGAGCACGCTGCTCTACACGCTCGCGGGGCTGGAGCGCCCGGAGAAGGGCGTGGTGAAATTTGGCGAGGTGGACGTGTATGCGCAGTCGGAGCGGAATCTCGCGAAGCTGCGGAACACGAAGTTCGGTTTCGTTTTCCAAGCCTATCACCTGCTGCCGGATCTCACGGCGCTGGAGAATGTGATGCTGCCCGCGCTCATCGGCGGCTCGGACAAGACGGCTGCGGCGCAGGCTGCGTTGGAGCGCGTGGGGCTTGGCGAACGGCTGCAGCACCTGCCCGCGGAACTCAGCGGCGGCGAACAGCAGCGCGTGGCGATCGCGCGCGCGCTCATCAATGATCCCGGGGTGATTTTTGCCGACGAGCCGACTGGAAATCTCGACTCGACGACCGGCGGCAGCATCGTGGAACTGCTGCTGAATCTCGTGCGTGCGGAGAAAAAGACGCTCGTGGTCGTGACGCACGACCGCGAGCTGGCGAAGCGGGGCGACCGGCATCTGGACATGCGCGACGGGCGCATCGTCGAGGAAACGTCGCACGACGTTGCTTGAAATCGGCGCGCGCCCTGCCACCGTCCGCGGCTCGCATGACCAAAGAACTGCTCATTTACCTCGACGGCAAAATCGTTCCTGAATCACAGGCGAAAATTTCCGTCTTCGATCACGGCCTGCTCTACGGCGACGGCTGCTTCGAGGGCATCCGCTTTTACAATGGGCGCGTCTTCCGTCTCGAGGAGCACACGCGGCGCATCTACGACAGCGCGAAGTCGCTGCTGCTCACGATCCCGATGACGCCCGAGGAGATGATCCGCGCGACGGTCGAGACGGTAAAAGCAAACGGCCTCCGCGACGGCTACATCCGCACGGTGATCACGCGCGGCGTCGGCCCGATGGGACTCTCGCCTTACAAATGTCCGAAGGCGTCGGTGTTCATCATCGCGGCCAGCATCCAGCTTTATCCCGAGAGCGCGTATGAAAATGGCCTCGTGATGGCCACGGTCGCGACGCGCCGCCCGCGGCACGACATCCTGCCGCCGCAGGTGAAATCGCTGAACTATCTCAACAACGTGATGGCGAAAGTGGAGGCGATTCAGGCCGGCGCCGAGGAAGGGCTGATGCTGAACGACCAGGGCCTCGTGGCGGAATGCACGGGCGACAACATCTTCGTGATTCGCGACGGCGCGATCTCCACGCCGCCGCTCAGCGCCGGTGCGCTTGATGGCATCACGCGCCGGGTCGCCTTCGAGATCGCGGCGGAACTTGGCATCCCCATGCGCGAG
>JANXZI010000114.1 GCA_025355595.1 Spartobacteria bacterium | reverse complement strand
CGGCCTCGGCTTCGGCGTGCAGCACGAATGCGGCTTGTCTTCGGGATCGTGGTTCACGGCGTGCGCGATGGGATTTCGTGCTGCGGCACTTTTCCAAACGCCAGCGCGAGCCAGCCCGCGAGCAGGCACACGCCGCCGATGGGCGTGATGGCTCCGAGCCATTTCACATTCGTGAGCGCGAGGAGGTAGAGCGTGCCGCTGAAAATCACGATGCCCGCGAGCGTAAGCCACCACGCAGCAGCTCGCAGCGGACGCATCCCGGCGATGATGAGCAACACCACGGCGTGCGTGAGGTGATACAGCACGGCGGTTTCCCATGTCGCGAGGCGCGCATTTTTCTCCAGCACATCGTGCAGCCCGTGCGCGCCGAAGGCGCCGAGCGCGACGGCGAGGAAGCCCACGATGGCGGCGATGCGGAAGGCGGTCTGCGATTTCATGCTCCAAGAAAAACACGCTGTGCGATTTTCCACCATTCACAATTCGCCAGGCACCAGTCACACTCCACGCATGGACTGGCAAAACTGGCAGCCGCGCCAACTCGCGAACCTGTGCTTCATCGTGAAGGACGGGCGCGTGCTGCTCATCCGCAAGAAGCGAGGGCTCGGCGCGGGAAAGATCAACGGACCCGGCGGAAAGCTGGAGCCCGGCGAGACGGCGCATGACGCGGCGGTGCGCGAGACGCAGGAGGAAATCGGTGTGACGCCCCTGCTGCTGGAGGATCGCGGCGTGGTGCGGTTTCAATTCACCGACGGCTATAGCCTGCACTGCGCGGTCTTCGTCGCGCGCGATTTTGTCGGCGAGATGATCGAGACGGACGAGGCGCTGCCGATGTGGTTCCCCGTGGACGGCGTGCCGTTTCACGAAATGTGGGAGGATGATCAACACTGGCTGCCGCAGGTGCTCGCGGGGCAGCGCTTCGAGGGCTGGTTCGAGTTCGACGGCGAGAAAATGCTGAGCAAGCGCGTGGAGTTTTTTTCCTGAGCCATGCCGCGTGTCGTCATCGCGGGCTGCGGTTTTGTCGGTCTCGCGACGGCGCGGCTTTTTCACAGCGCAGGTTGGGATGTGGTTGGGCTCACGCATTCGCCGGAGTCCGCAGCGGCACTGGAGGAGGAGGCATTTTCCGCGGTGGCGTGCGACATTTCAAATGCCGATGCAGTGCACGCGATGGCGACGCGGCACGCGGCCCCGTGGGATGTGGTGATCCACTGCGCGAGTTCCGGGCGTGGCGGCGAGGATGCCTATCGCGCCGTTTATTTTGAAGGTGCTCTCAATCTCCTCGAAGCGCTCGCGCCGCGACGGCTCATCTTCACGAGCAGCACGAGCGTATACGCGCAGGCGGATGGCGCTATCGTGACCGAGGACAGCGCCGCGGAACCGCCGCGCGAGACGGGACACATACTGCGTGGGACGGAGGAACTCGTGCTCGCGCGCGACGGCATCGTCGCGCGGCTCGCTGGAATTTACGGGCCCGGCCGCTCGGTGCTGCTGCGGAAGTTTTTCAGCGGCGAGGCGATCATCGAGGGCGATGGCGGGCGCATCGTGAACCAGGTGCACCGCGATGACATCGCCAGGGCGCTGTTCGTGCTCGCGATGCGCGGCGACAGCGGAACGTTCAATGTCAGCGACGATACGCCGATGCCGCAGCGCGAGATCTACGCGTGGCTTGCGCAGCGCTTTGCGCTTCCGCTGCCGCCGAGCGGCCAGATCGATCCGCACCGCAAGCGTGGCTGGACGAGCAAGCGCGTGAGCAACGCGAAGCTGCGCGCACTCGGCTGGACGCCTGAATTCCCAAGCTTCTTCGACGCGGTCGAACGGCAGCCGGAACTCGTCGCGCTGGCTCGCGGGGGCTGAGAGGAAAGTCCGCGTGCGGTGCGAACAATGTAGGCGAGGTTTTCCAACCTCGCGCGGGAGGTTGGGCAAAGGCGGAGGGTGGTGAAGATGAGATGTCGAACGAATCGGAAAACCGCTCAGGCGGGGGAACGAAATGCAATGCAACGCCTCACGCCCGCGCTTTCGGCTTCCCGCTGCGCTTTGGTTTTCCGTAGATGACCGGGCGTTTCTTCGGTTCAATTTTTGTGAGGCCGGTGCCGGCTTTCAGTTCGGCAATCTGATCGCGCAGGAGTGCGGCTTTTTCGTATTCGAGGTTGGCGGAGGCGTGGAGCATTTCCTCCTCGAGTTCGCGCAGGGTTTCGCTGAGCGAAAAATTTCCGCCGGCTTCGTTCACGACGGAACTTTCGATTTCGCGGCCTTTCAAAATCGTATGCAGGCTTTCCTGCACGGCGCGCTTCACGCTCGTCGGCGTGATGCCGTGCTTCTCGTTGTATTCGATCTGACGCGCGCGGCGGTATTCGGTGATGTCGAGCAGCGCCTGCATGCTTTTCGTGACGACGTCGGCGAAAAGATAGACCTGCCCGTTCACATGGCGCGCAGCACGGCCGGCGGTCTGGATGAGCGAAGTCTGCGAGCGCAGGTAGCCTTCCTTGTCGGCGTCGAGGATGATGACGAGCGAGACTTCGGGGAGGTCGAGTCCTTCGCGGAGAAGATTGATGCCGACGAGGATGTCGAACTCCGCGTTGCGCAGCGCACGCAGGATTTCGACGCGCTCGATCGTATCAATGTCGCTGTGCAGATAGCGCACACGCAGGCCGGAATCGCGCAGGTAGTCGCTGAGATCCTCGGCGGTGCGCTTCGTAAGCGTGGTGATGAGCACCCGCTCGCCGAGTTCGGTGCGCGCGCGGCAAAGCTCCATCGTCTCGTCAATCTGCGACTTGAGCGGACGGATTGTGATTTTCGGATCGAGCAGCCCCGTGGGTCGGATGATCTGCTCGACGACGAGCGCCTTGCCCGGCGTGTTCACGTCGAATTTGTCCACCGGCTCGATCGCGCCGCTCGGGCGCACATCGGTGCCATTGCTCGCGCCCGCGATGGCAAACGGCACATCAATCGCACCGCCAAATTGCGTCCGGCTGACGGGCAGATATTTCGTGTTGCCGACGACGCTGTTGCGGATCTCGAACTCGCCCGGCGTCGCGCTGACGTAGATCGTCTGCCCGGCCATCTCCATGAACTCGGGAAATTTCAGCGGCCGATTGTCCATCGCGCTCGGCAGGCGGAACCCGTATTCGACGAGCGTGTTTTTCCGCACGCGGTCGCCCTCATACATGCCGCCGATCTGCGGGACGGTCGCGTGCGATTCGTCAATCACGAGCAGGAAATCGCGCGGGAAAAAATCCATCAGCGTGTAGGGCCGAGAGCCGGCGGGTCGTCCGCTGAGATGGCGCGAGTAGTTTTCGATCCCGCTGCAGAAGCCCATCTCCTGCATCATCTCGAGATCGTATTCCGTGCGCTGCTTGATGCGTTGCGCCTCGATCAGCCGTCCGTGCTTTTCAAAAAAAATGACGCGCTCGTGCATCTCCTCGCGAATCGTCACGAGTGCGGTGCGCAGCCGATCGCTCGTCGTCACAAATTGCTTCGCGGGGAAAATCACGATCAGCGTGAGCTGTTCGCTCACGTGCCCCGTAAGCGGGTCGAATCGCGAGATGCGATCAATTTCATCGCCGAAGAATTCGATGCGCACCGCGATCTCATCATCGGCCGCGGGATGCACCTCGACGACGTCGCCGCGCACACGGAAGCGACCGCGCTCGAAGGCGATGTCATTTCGCTCGTAGAGCATGTCCACGAGTTTGCTCAGCACCATCTCGCGGCCGATTTTCTGGCCGACTTTCACGGTGAGCAGCATCGAGAGAAAATCCTCCGGCGAAGCGAGGCCGTAAATACACGAGACGCTCGCGACCACGAGCACGTCGCGGCGCGTGAGCAGCGACGAAGTGGTCGAGAGGCGCAGGCGTTCGATCTCCTCGTTGATGGACGAGTCCTTCTCGATGTAGGTGTCCGAGCGCGGGATGTAGGCCTCGGGCTGGTAGTAGTCGAAATAGCTCACGAAATACTCGACAGCATTGTCCGGAAAAAATGCGCGGAACTCCGAGTAGAGCTGCGCGGCGAGCGTCTTGTTGTGCGAGATCACGAGCGTGGGCCGCTCGATTTCGCGGACGACATTTGCGGCGGTGAAAGTCTTGCCGCTGCCGGTCACGCCGAGGAGCGTCTGATGCCGGTTCCCCGCGACGATGGATATCGTCAGCTTCGCGAT
Source organism: Spartobacteria bacterium (assembly GCA_025355595.1). Classification (GTDB taxonomy): domain Bacteria; phylum Verrucomicrobiota; class Verrucomicrobiia; order Chthoniobacterales; family Chthoniobacteraceae; genus SXWH01. Next base: position 12 of record JANXZI010000114.1, on the reverse strand, counting down.
GGCCTGCGCCTG
>JANXZI010000117.1 GCA_025355595.1 Spartobacteria bacterium | reverse complement strand
CGCCGATTGGATGACCGATGCGAAGAATCCATTCTTCGCCCGTGCCGCCGCGAACCGCGTGTGGTCCGCATTTTTCGGGCGCGGCATCGTGGATCCGGTGGACGATTTCCGAATTTCGAATCCGCCCTCAAACCCCGCGCTGCTCGACGCGCTCGGCCAGGAATTCGTGCGGCAGAAATTCGATCTCAAGGCGCTCATGCGAACGATCCTCCGCTCGCATCTCTACCAACTCAGCGCCGCGCCGAACGATACGAACCGCGCCGACACGCGCAACTTTTCCCGCGCCTACCGCCGCCGCCTGCCAGCCGAGACGCTCGCCGACGCCATCGCCGACGTGACCGGCGTGCCCGATAATTTCCCCGGAATGCCGCCCGGCAGCCGCGCGATGCAGACGTGGACCTACAAAATCGAATCGCAGACGATGGACGCATTCAGCCGCCCGAACTCGAGCAGCGACTGCCCCTGCGAACGCGACACCAAGCCCAGCATCGTGCAGGCGCTGCACCTCATGAATTCGCGCGGCCTGCAGGAAAAACTCGCGACCAAGGACGCACGCGCCCGCGTGCAGCGGCTCACCGAGAGCAAACTCACGCCCGAAGAAATCGTGAATGAAATCTACCTCGCCTGCTACGCCCGCAAGCCCACCGACGACGAACTGAAAATCGCCACCGCCACATTTTCCACCGAAGGCGCAACCCGCCGCAGCGCGACCGAGGACGTCCTGTGGTCGCTGCTGAATTCGGCGGAGTTTGTGTTCAACCACTGAAAATCCGTCGTGCCGCTCGGCATGCTGCGTGATGAAGCCGAAGCCGCCTCACCGCGTGCCCGATTCATCCTGCACTGGAGGGGCAAGAATCAGGCCCTCGGCTTCGGCCAGCGTCCGCTGCACGGCGTCGAAGCTGAGGAATTCTCGCGCACCAGACACGAGTGCGGAAGCCACATGCAGCAGGTCGAAAGCTCGCGTGCCCTCGCGGATCGTGTGCGCTTCGGAAAGCCGGGTCGCCTCCGCCAGGATCCGCGCGGCATCGGACTCACCGACGCCCAGGACGCCCCGCGCGATGTGCTCCTCGAACTGCGCGAGAATCGAGAGTCCCGTGATTTCCGGGAAGCCCGCGTTGTGATCGCGGCTGTGGCGGAAAATCTCGAACCGTACGGCCTGCGTGAACTCGAAAACGACCAGTGCATTCACCATGGGCGGGCGATTTCGCTCCAGCCACTCCACCGCTCGGTCATTGCCCGGCTGCCGGCGGTAGAGTGCGAAGAGAAAACCCGGATCCGCAAACGCGCTCATGCGCCGGGGATGCGGTCTTGTGCGATCCGCATCCCTTGCACTTCCGCCTCACTGAACACCCGTCCGCCCCACGTCCGTTGCAGCCAAGCGCGATGCGCCTCCGCATCGAACCGGATGGCCCCACGAGCGTCTGGTGTCGTGGGCAGCGCCCTGGCGAGTGCGTCCCGCACGATCTGCGCGGGCGGCACGTGCTCGCGCTCGCACGCCTGGGCGAGACGCGCGGCAAGTTCGTCAGGAAGGTCAATCGTCAGCGTGCTCATGGCGGCACTCTGCCACGGCGGACCCGATTCGACAAGCCGGTAGGGATGGTTTGAATGAGCCCGAACTAGTGCCCTGTCAGTCGTGAAATGATGGCGTCTGAAAGTGCTCAGTGCTCAGTACTCAGAGAAGATCGATCCGTGAGTCTGTGCTGAGCACTGAAGACTGAGAACTGAGCACTTCGTCCAAATGCCATCAATCCGCGGCTGACAGGACACTAGGCGGCGCACATGAGTCCGCGGCACCACCGCCCCATTCTTGCGCGCCGGACCGAGGGTGCCCCGGGCTCCTTGCTCCCGTGCACCGAATCGTCGGCGATGCTCTCTCTCATCCGCCAATCGCCATGGGTGTTGCTGGGCGATGGAGATAGCGCCGCCCACTTTGCTGCACTGCGTGACATCGTCAAGTCAGTCCCGCTCTACGATTTTCGCCACGGCCCCGCCGAGCTGGCGAACGATCCTCTG
>JANXZI010000108.1 GCA_025355595.1 Spartobacteria bacterium | reverse complement strand
CCGTGAAACGCCATGAACTCGAGGTCGTCCTGATGGGCGCCGATGCCGAGATGCGTGACGCGCGCGAGCGCATCGGCGACAGGCCTGCTGTCAGGGATGAAGACATCTGCGGTGGAAAGGTGGAGGTTCATTTTAAAAACTGGCGCAAACTGCTACAGCGCGATGAGCGGGATCGCCTGCCGCCCGTGGCGGCGGTAGGTGCGAAAGTCGGAATCGGCGGTGAACACTACGCAATCGCGGTGCAACTCCGACATCTTCACCAGGCACGCGTCGGCAAAGCTCATCGGCACGTCGGCGTATTTGCGCATCAGTGTGATGACTTCACTCAGATGTGTGTGCACACTGAACCCCACGATGAGGATGCCGCGCTCAAGGAGCCGAAAAAAAGATTCCATCGCGAGAGCCTCGCGCTGAAGGAGGAAGCAGCATTCGGAAAACACGGCATCGCAGATGAGGATGCCAGACGGCAGAGCCTGAAACTGCAAAGTCGCCCACCCGTGAAATTCATCACGCTTGCTGATTGCCGCGACAATCGCGCTGCTATCGGCGAGAACGACTCTTGCCATAGCCTTCCATGTATTTCTTGTTTGTCGAAAGATCGCGAGGGAGACGATCACTGTCGATTACGAGGTCTTTCATCCGATCCCAGAGAGACACTTCAGCGGAAATTTTCAGGCGCTCCTGCATCACTCGCGTCTTGGTGATGCGGCGGCGCTTCGCCTCGGCGACGATGCTGTCCAAAATTTCGTCGGAAACTTTCAAGGTGATCGTGCTCATGGCTAGATGATGCCGCGCAAGTTTGCTGTTTGCAATCCGCTCATCGCCGCAGCGCGGGCAGGCTCGCGGCGGCGACGGCCTGGCCGTGGCGTTTGTCCTTTTCGTCCGGTGTGCGGAGCTTGATGCGCTCTGCCAGCGCGGGGAACTCGGCGCGCAGCACTTCGCCGGCTTTTTCGAGGAGCAGGTTGCCGCCTTCGCCGCTCGTCACGCGGCCGAGGATGAGCAGTGTGCCGATGTCGTAAAATTCCGCGTAGTGCGCGATGGCGTAGCCGAAGCAGATGCCGATCGTCTCGTTGATGCGCCGCGCGCGATCATCGCCGGCACTCATGAGGTGCTGCACCTCGACGAGTTGCTCCGCAAATTTCATCTCCCTGGGAAAATCAAGACCCGCGAGCGGGGCGAGGCGCGCGACGCCCTGCTGGCAAAAGTACTGCACGGCACACCCGCGATCGCCGCTCCATTCATCCACGGGCGCGTTGTCGCGGTAGTCAACGGGCCCGAATGCGAGTTCGTTCAGCCATGGCGTGATCGCGCCGCTCGCGGTGACGTAGCCTGCGGCGACGCTCGTGCCCATGCTGATGCCGAGCACGCGATTTTCGCCGAAGCTCATCGAGGCCGCGAGTGCCGTGACCTCACCGTCGTTCGCGACCTCGAATGGCACGCCGCCCCACTCGCGCTGGAGGTCGAAGAAAATCCGGCGGATGCGTTTTTCAAACGCCTCCTGCGGCACGCCGCGAAAAAGCGACGCCGCGCGCACCTCGCTGTTCACATACACGCCCGCCGCGCTCCCGCCGATGGCATCCACACGCGGCAGGTGCGCGGCGGCGCGCTTCAGCGTGTCGTTGATGCCGTCGTAGTGATACTGCGCGTCGCTCTGGAAATATGGATCCCACGCGATCTCCTCGGAGAAGACGACCTCACCATCAATGACCGCGGCACATTTTCGATCCGAGCCGCCGAGGTCGAAGCCGATGCGGCAGCCATCGAGATGCCGCCCAAGCGGGATCGTGGCCTCATTCGCCGCAGGGACATTGGGCGGCTCGCACGCGATGAATTCGAGCGGGCGGCCATACGTCTTTGTCCCGACAAAATCGCAGTCGAATTTCTTCCGGCCATCCGGCGCATACTCGGCGCGGAGGTTCGCGGCGATGTCCGCATTTCCGCCGATGAAAATGCGGGAGCCGCCGCGCGACCAGAGCAGCATTTTCACGAGCCGTTCGACGTGACGGAAGTTCAGCGCGCGGTCCGCGCCGATGCGTGTGTCGAAGCGCGACACGGTGCCGTCCGGACGCTCCAATGCGATGGCGAGCGGCGCGGAAGCCGCGGCACAGCGGCGGTGGAATTCGCGGTTCCACAGCACGGCGGGAACGAAGCCGGAATCGAGCGGCGGGGTGAGGGCGGGGGAAACGCGGAGCACGCCGCATGGGATTCCGCGGGATTGGATTTTGGCGAGCAGTTTCTTGCGGTGGAAAAGTTTGCGCCGAAGCCGTTGCGCCATCGTTTACAGATTTCCGGAAGTTTGGGCGAACGGGTGCGGCGCGCGCTATGCATCAACTTTCCCGGGTTTCTTAATTGCGGCATCAATCGGCCCGAGGACGCAGGGACGCGGCATCGAGCACCACGCCGGGTGCAATCGCGCGGATGACGTTCACCGCCTCTTCGGCATCGGCGCAGCAGCCGCTCTCGAGGAGCCAGACGGCGGCGACGCGCGCGCTGCGGTAGAGGCCGAGCAGGCAGTGGATGAAGACCGGGCCACGCGGGAGGTGCTCGCGGATGATGGCGCAGGCCCGCTCGAATGTCTCGCGATCGGGTGTGGTGAGGTCGAGGCTTGGGAGCGGAAAATAGTAAGCCAGTTCGCGGAATGGCGCGGCCTCCTTGCTTTCGGCGGTCAGATCGATCACGGCCAGACTCGGGTGCGCGGCGAGGCATTGGCGTGCTTCCGAGTCGGTGTGCCGCCGTCCGAAAAAGACGCCGGGTGCGATCTCGTGCCACGCAGGGTGGCGTCGCAGCCAGCGCATCTGGCAGAGTCGTGAGATGACCGTGACGGGCAGCAGGATCCACTCGGCTGCGGGCGTGGGCGTACCGGAAATTTTTTGCAGCCAGCGGGGATCCGCCGTGGCGTACGCGATCGCGGTGACGGCGAGTGCAGTCGCCGCCCAGCCGAACCACAGGCAACCGCCGCCGGGGAGCGCGAGGAGCGCAAAGATCAGGGAGCCCGCGCCGTAGCAGAGTGCGAGTCGCCGCGTGGATGCGTTCGGCCTTCCCGCCCACCCGCGCCGGCCGGGCGGGGTGCCGCGCTCCGGCAGCAGCAGGACGACGGCGTAGGCCATGAGGAAGCCGGTGACGATGTCCAGGAGGTGGTGTTGCCACACGAGCAGCGTGGATGCACCGATGAGGATGAACCACCAGCGCATCGCCGTGCGCGGCCAGCCCCGCAGGTGACGCCCGTACGTGATCCAGAGCAGGCAGCGCAGACCGATGTGCAGCGACGGTGCGAGATTGAACGGCAGGTCGTTGGCGTAGAGCGCGCGGAAGAAGGGCGCAGTCCAGCCGGTCGGCATCGGGCGCGGGAGGTCGAATTTCAGCGGCCAGATCAAAAAACACACGCAGGTGAGCGTGATGATCGTGAAGAGGCGCGTGCCGAGCAGGCGCAGTTCGTCGCGCGTGCGCGGCAGGAAAAATGCGCCGACGAAAAGGAGGTCGAGCGACCAGTACGGGACGATGAGTTCCGGGATGAAGGGCACGCGCTTTTCCCACTCGAAATACCAGGTGCCGACATGCGCGCGGTGCGACGTGAACCAATTGGCAAATCCGTAGGCCATGAAGAACCACGGGCCGCAGAGCGCGAGCCACGCGAGGCCGCGCCAGCGCAGGCCGCGCTCAATTTTTTCCGCGCGCCCGTCGCTCACAGCTTGCGCGCGGTGGCGACGGTGAAGATGCCAAAGTCGTCCGTCCACTGCGCGGCCTTCGTGAAGCCGGCCTCGCGCACGAGCGAATCCATCTCGCCCTGCGCGCGGCGGCGCATGATCCACGGTTCGCCGTCACGATTCGTGAGCACGCGCGCGATCATCTCGACCTGCGGATGCCACGGCTGGCAGGTGTAGAGCAGCCAGCCGTTCCGCGGCAGGAGCGCGTGCAGCGCGCCGAGCGAACGGCGCAGTGGCTCGTTCGCGGGAAAAAGTTCGTAGAGTCCCGAGACGACGGCGATGCCGGGCTGCGGCGCGATGGTGGCGATGGATGCGGGATCAAAGGCGTCGCCCTTTTCGTGCGTGATGCGCATCTCGAGGCCGAGCGCTTCGGCCGAGGTGCGTCCGCACGCGAGCGCGGTCTCGCTGCGGTCGCGGCAGGTTGCAGAAAAGTCGTCGCCCTCAGGCGAGGCGAGCAGGTCGAGCAGGTAGCGTCCTGCGCCGCCGGCGATGTCGGCAACTTGCCGCGGGAGTCCGTCCTTCCGCACTGCCGCCGCCGCACGCTGGAGTGCGGCGCGGAGCATCTCGCGGCGCTGGCGGATGCCACGCCAGCCGATCGCATTCAGGTAGCCGCGGTCGATCATCTGGCCGATCACAGGGAACCCACGCGCCTCGTTGCGATAGACGTAGTCGAGCGATTCACCGGAATCGAAGCCAGTGCGGAGCCCGGTGCTGATGCCTTCGCTCAGCTTGCCCATTGTCTTCATCGAGAGACGCTGCACGGCGAAGGAGAGGCCCTTGGGCGAGAATTTCGGGAGCGGCTGGCGCAGCGTGTCGTATTCGTATTTCGTCGCGCCGCGCTCGTCGCCACGCGAGGAAGCGGGCGTGCCGTCGGGCTGCGCCTGCACGAACCTGCGGATGCTCGCGCACACTTCCTCGCGGCAGAGATCATGGAAGACGGCGTGCCGTGCGTGGGGCAGCGCGACGTGCTCGTTCACCGTCGCACCGCTGCGCAGGAAGAAGCGTTCGTGCGCGGAATTTTTCACCACGCTGTCATCGCCTGCGGAGAAAAGCAGCAGCGGCTGCGTCATTACTGCGGCGTCGGCGATCACGCGCTGCGCGGAGTCGAAAAGTTCGACGAGGATGCGCGCGGAGATGTCCTTGGAGATGGTCTTGTCCGCGTCGTAGGCGCGCTGCTCCACGCCGTCGCGCGTGAGCCACGCGCCATTCACGTAGCTCTTGATCGTGGCGTCGGGTTTCACTTTCAGCAGCAGCCGCGTGGCCGCGAGCGCGCCGGGGACGTAGAGCTTCACCTCGAAGGCCGGGGTGGCGAGCACGAGCGCGGCGAGTGGCGGCGCGTAGTCGTGCGCCCACACCGCCGCGACGACTGCGCCGACGCTGTGCGCGACGACGGACATGCGTTCGCGCGGCACGCCGTGAGTTTCAGAAATATGATCGGCGAATGTCTCCAGATCGCGCACATACGCCATGAAGCCGGGCGCATGTCCGCGGCGCCCGGGTGACTGCCCGTGGCCCCGCGCCTCCCACGCAAAGATCGCCGTGTCCGGCAACGCGAGGTGGGGCACCACGGAATCCCAACGGTCGGCGTGTTCGTGTCCGCGGTGCAGGAGCACCATCGCGCGTTTGAAGCCGCTGACGGGCGCCCAGATTTTGTATTGCAGCGTCTCGCCGTCGCTCGCGGTGAAAGTGGCGCGTGTGCCGGTCGGCGGAATCATTTGCGGGGAAGGAGCGGAGTCCATGGATTGCATGTAGGGCATTTCACGCGATTGGTCTGCCGGAATGTCGGCGCGGATGAAAGACCGGGGTGGAATCTTTCACAGCCGCAGCCGGTGGCACCGGCGATGCTATGTCAGAAAGACATGAAAAAGGCCCCCTTCAGAATTCCACTCGACCCGCTCGGAGTAAAAACCGGCATCGAACTCGCCGTCGGCGGCATCGCCGCGCTCCTGCTCATGCGCTGGCTCGGGATGTGAGGGCGGTCCAGCGATGAAAGTTGAGAGTTGAGAGGCGGGGCAGAGCCCGCCAAAAAAGGCGCGCAATCTTCCGCCTCCCACCTCTCAACCCTCACCTCTCTACTTTCTCCATGCCCACCTACGTTTACGAGACGACCGACGAGGTGAAGCCCGCCCGCCGTTTTGAAATCCAGCACAGCATGAAGGACGAGCCTCTCACCAAGCACCCCGAGACGGGCGAGGCGATCCGGCGCGTGATCAGCGGCGGCTACGGCTACATGGCAAAAGGAAACGCACCGCGCCACGCGGACATGCAGCGCAACATGGGCGGCGGCTCGTGCAGGCCGGGCGGCGGCTGCCATTGATCCCCGTAGGCGACGACGGAAGGAGGCGGGCTGATCGCCTCACCGCGCTCCCGGCCCAAAACCGCAGCGACAGTTCGGGCGAACCGATCCGATCTCGAAGCCCGCGCGAGAGCATCGTGGGCGCCTCCTGCCGTCGTCGGCTACGGAGGACGATCGCGCCGCGCACAGGTTTCCTCCTGTCATTCGCCTTGCTCCCCGCCCCCGCGCCCGCTCTCATCCGCGCGCTTTGGAAAACCCGCCTGCCCACAAACCCCGCTCCCCGCTCGCCCTGATCTTCCTCACGCTGTTCATTGACATGATCGGCTTCGGGATCGTGATCCCCGCACTGCCGCTTTTTGCCAAAGGCTCCCGTATCGGCGCCAGCGCGGATCAGCTCGCTTGGATCGTGGGCATCTACTCGCTGCTGCAATTCGTTTTTTCCCCGCTCATCGGCAAGCTCTCCGACCGCATCGGGCGGCGACCGGTCCTCGCCGTCAGCATCCTCGGCACCGCTATCGGTTTCGCTGTGCTCGGCGCGGCCACCACCGTCACCATGCTGATGATCGGGCGGATCATTGACGGGATCAGCGGCGGCAACATCTCCACGGCGATGGCGTGCATCGCGGACAGCACGACGCGCAAACAGCGTTCCCGCTCGATGGGAATGATCGGCGCGGCGTTCGGCCTCGGCTTCGTCATCGGCCCCGCGCTCGGCGGCTGGCTTCTCCACTTCGGCGTCTCCGTCCC
>JANXZI010000093.1 GCA_025355595.1 Spartobacteria bacterium | reverse complement strand
ATAGGCGATGCCGATGGTTGCCTCATGCGGCACCTCGCTCTCGCTCTTGTTTGTGAAGGAAAACAGCGCCGCACCGACGATCGTGAAACCGAGCGCGATCGCGATGTTGCGCGGGTCATCCAATTCAAGATGCATCAGCGCGCCGACGCAGAAGCCGAGCGACGCCATCTGCGCCATCGCGATGTCTATGAAGATGATCCCGCGCCGCACGACGTGCAGGCCGAGGTACACGAGCAGCGGTGGCAGGATCACGCAGGCGACGAGCGGCCACAGCATCACTTCGAGAATTTCCTTCATCGCTACTCCTTCAACGCGGCGACAACGCGCGCGACGATCACGTCCATGAATGCCACGTAGCTTTCCGTGCTCGGCAGCGCGCCGGGAAACTGCGCGCCGTCCGCGATGTGTGCGCCGGTGCTGCTGGCGACCTTCTCCGCGGTTTTGCGATTGTGAAAAGGCTCGACGATGATCGCGTGCGCGTGCGCCGCCTTCATGTCGGCGATCACTTTCACGAGGTGCGACGGCGACGGCGGGATGCCGGGCTTCGGCTCGAGAAAAATCTCCGACACAAGCCCGAAGCGGCGCGCAAAGTAAGGCCACGAGTCGTGATACGCGACGATCTGCCGGCCCTTGAACGGCAGCATCGCGCCGCCCCACTCCTGGAGCTTTACGTTGATGGTCTGCTCGAACTTCGCGTAGTTCGCCTGATACGTCGCGGCATTCGGTGCGTCGGCTGAGGCAAATGCGTCAGCGACATGTTTCGCGACGGCCTTTGCGATGATCGGGTCCATCATGAAGTGCGGATTGCCGAGCGCATGCACATCACCCGCGGCGCGCGTGAGCGTCGTGGGGACATTCATCATGCGGATGCCCTGCGAGGCAACGACGCGGCCGGGCTTGCCGGTTTCGAGTTTGGAGTTGCGCGCATTTTGCAGCAGCGGCGGCAGCCAGCCGATTTCGAGTTCCGCGCCGCCCTCGATGAGCACGTCGGCGGCGCGCAGTTTCACGATGAAGCTGGGGCGCGCGTCCACAAAGTGGGGATCCTCGGTGGGCTTGGCCATCACGGTGACTTCCACCTTGTCACCGCCGATGTCGCGCGCGACTGCGCCGTAGTCCGGCAGCGTTGCGACGACGTTAAGTTTCGCCTGCGAGGCGGTGAGCAGTGCGGCGAGCGCCGCCGCGATGAGTGTTGGGATTTTCATGGGACGATTTGGGTTAAAATTTGTGCGCGCCGTGCGCGCCGAGCGCGAATTCGAATTGGAGAAACACGGAGTCCTCGTCGCGCCTCGGGAGGAATGACGACGACTGGAGGAAGTCGTGGTTGTATTGCAGCCGCAGCTTCGAGAACTCGGACGGATACCAGGTGAGGTTTGTGGAGATCCGCCAGCGCGACTGGCGGGTGTCTTCCATCGTGAAGGGCGAGTCCTGCATGTGCAGGTAGTCGCCGCGCAGGCCCGCGGCCCACCCTTTGGAAAAGCCCCACACGACTTGGGAATACATGCCCCAGTCGGTGAGCGTCTCGCTCGTGGGGAAGGAATCGTTCAGCCCGCGCCGGGCGCTCACGCGGCGGAGCATCGCCTCGGTCTGCCACTTCACGTACGGCCAGCCGCCCTCGGATTTTGCGGGCTTCCATTTGTAGAATGCGTCCACGCCGTAAATCTGCGTGCGAGCATTCACGCCGGTGTCGTTCGGGCCGAATGCGGCGGATGCGCCGACGAGCAGCGTGCGCGTGGGGCTGAGGTCGAACGACATTTCCAGCCGCGGGATGAATGCGAAATCACTCACGCGATTTAACTGACGGTCAATTGTCGGTCGTCCGAACTGCGTGCCGTTTTCGCCGGTGTTGCGGAACGATGCCGCGGTGCCGCCCTCGCCATTTTGCACGGCGAGCACGAGCTGCGAATACCACCGCGTGGGCAGCACCCAAGAGACTTGCGTGCCGATTCCACGCAGGCCATCCGCGCCGAGCAGGCGTCCGTGGACGAGCGACGCATCCGCAAAATCCCACGTGTGGGGGTGCATCGGATTGATGCGGCCGAATGGCGCGAAGAACTGGCCGGCCTTCACCTGCAGGCCGAGCGGCATGGACGTGGTCTGGGCAAAGGCCTCCTCGACTTCGACGGAGGTCTCGTTGTGTGAGTCGAGCTTGAAGACGATGTTTGCGAACGCCTCAAAAAACGGATCCACCGCGCCATCGAGTGCGAGTTCGATGTTGCGCGCGTTGAAGCCGCGGGTGTGCGGATCGTGATCGCCGACTTCGAGTGCGCCGAGATCGTGCGCCGTGGATGCCGCGCCCGCGATGATCGCGTCGAAGGAAATATTGAGGTAACTTTTGCCACCGCTCGCGAGCGTGATCGGCGAGGCGGCAAAGTTGCCGGGCGCAAGCATGGAGGGATCCGTCGTGGGGATCGGGGCCGCACCGCCTGGCGCATGCGCGGGTGGCGCGATTTGCGGAAGCGTGCCGGGCAGGAGCACGCTGTCATCCGTCGTCGGGAAGAGCGGAGGACCGCCAGGAGGCGTTTTTCCCGTGGGCAGTGCGGGCGGTGTCGCAGCGGGTGCCGCTGCCGGCGGTTGCGTGGGAGGTGCCGGCGGCGCGGGAATTTTTTTCAGTTCCTCAATGGTCGCGTGCTGGTCCGCGATTTCCTTTTTCAGCGCATCCATCTCCTGCTGATGGCGCGTCTGCATCTCGCGCAGCATCTGCTGGAGTGCATTGAGTTGTTGTTGGACGGAAGGTTCCTGCGCGAGCACGCGACCGGAGATGGCGCACGCTGCGAGCAGCATGATCTGTTTTTTCAATGTGGGAAGAGGGGCTGGAAGTGGAAACACGGCGAATCGCTGACATGGCGATTCGCACAACGACGAAACGGCTGAGACTTCAGGCCGTCGCCGGAGGCGCGTGTTCCAAGACCCCGACTGAAAAACGAATTTCGCGGATGCGCCCGACGAAGGCCGGCACGCGCTCGACGAGGAGAATTTCCGGCGCAGCCGTGAAGGGCGCAGGGGTCACCGGCGCGTGAAAATTCCCCGCCGCGATGAGCGTGACGCAGCACGAGTGCTCAGCCTCCGAGGCATCCGGGTGCGCCGCCGCGTGCAGGGCAGGGGATGCGACGAGCCACAGCACCGCGAGCAAGTTCAACAGCACGGCGAAACCAATCGCACGCGGGAAGCCAGACAGATGGAGACGCGGGGCCGTCATGGAAAGAGAAGACCGCTACGTTCCTCGAACGGTGCTGGCAAGCTCTCACGCATGACAGATTCGGGATGATGCACTTCAATGAGGGGTCCGCGCAGAAAAGCTGACGCCCATTTTTAGGGAACGAAAAAGGGCGGCCAGAGTCTCCTCTGGCCGCCCTGTGATTTCATCGGGCGATGCGCGGGCCGGTCGTTGCACCCGCTTCGATGGACGAACTTCCGCCAGCCTCAGTGGCCCAGATAGCCATCATTGAAGTCGCCACGGCCATTTTTAATCAGGCCGGGGGGAGCGGGATCGGCTCCGTTGCCCAGTCCATTGTTTCCATGCTTGTGGCCAGCGTCGTTGCAACAGCCCTTTCGGCTCAATGCACGCTGCGCGTCCACCCACGCACGCTCGAAAAACTCCATGGCCGAACTGAGCTTGCCTCTGGAAAGTGCATCAAAGCCTCTGGCAAGATTGTCTTGCGCCGAGGCAATGAATCGGGCGTTGCCGCCTCCGGCAATGGCCTCGCTGATGGCGATGCGCGCCAGCAATTCATCCGCCAGCAGCAGATCGTCGATGGCATTCTGCGCGGCGCCCGCGCAGGGTCCGCCTCTTTCCACGATTTCCAGGAGTACTTCCAGCGCCTCTTCCTCATACTCGAAGACGAGTTCACCACACGTCGTCAGACGCGAGTCATCGATCCAGAGGTTGGGTGCAAGGCTCTTCTGGATGTTGACGATGGCCTCTCTCAGGTCCTTGGCCGTCTCCGTGTCGCCGGGCGACGCAGCGCACGCGGACAGGTCGGCCAGCGCGCCGCGCTTCAAGGCCCGCGGGGCGACGTATTCGAAGGCGCCGATGTCCACCGTTCCATTGACGATGCGGCTGAATGTGCCGCGCTGATCGGTTGTCACGCCGGGGGGCACATTGGCGTTGTTGCCTGCGTCAATCGCGGGGCTTCCGGGAAGCAATTCCATGGTCAGCGTGATGCCGCCATTGTCCTTCAGCGGGCCGAGCATCGGGTTCACATTGAGCAAATCCGTGCCGAGGAAGCTGCCGGGGTATGCGCCGACCGTGTTGCCGACGAGGTTGCGCCCCGCGCTGATCAAAACGCCGACGCCGAAGCTGGGATCGATGAACACGTCGCTCACATCGGGTGCGGGCTGCGACGGGCCAGCCGGGTTGTTTCCGGCGATGATGGAATTCCGAAGGAGCGTCGAGGAGCCGAACATCGGCACCGCGAGGCCGCCGCCGACGGCAGCGGTGTTCTGCGAGATTGTGCAGTTGAACACATTGATCGTCGCGCCATTGTCATTGAGGCCGCCGCCCGATCCGGCCGCCGTGTTGCAGGCGATCGTGGTGTTGATGTAGTCGGTCGTGCCAGAGTCCTGGACACCGCCGCCGCTGCCGCCCGCCGTGTTGCTGAAGATCGCGCAGCGCTGAATCCGCAGATCCTGTGCATTGCAAATGCCGCCGCCGTCGCGCGCCGCCGCGTTGTTTGCGAAGGTGCATTCCGTGGCCTCGTTGCCGGTGCCGGAATTGAACATGCCGCCGCCATTTCCCGCCGCCCGGCTGCTCTTCACGGCACAGCGCACGAGCGTGAGGACGCCGCTGCTGAGGATCGCGCCGCCATTCGTCGAGGGAATCCCAAGCGCGTCCACCCCCGTGCCGTTGCCCTTGGTGATCGTGAGATCCGCGATCACCGCCGTGTTCGCGATGAGGAAGACGCGGCTCGCATTTGCGCCGCTCACCGCAAGCCTGTCCACGCCGAGGCCTTGGATGGTGAGACTTCTGTCCAGGACGAGTTGGCCGCCCTTGAGCGTGATGGTCTTACCCTTGAGGCTGTTCGCAAAAGTGATTGTGTCATTGTTCGGCGCGGTCGCGATTGCGTGGCGGAGGGTGCCGGGAATCAGCGGCTGGTTGGAGGGATTGTCCGCGATGCTCGTCACGGTCACGGCGGAGGCAGTGCCGGGGAGGGCGACTGCGAAGAGTGCGGTCAAGATGGCGAGCAGTGTGGAGGCTCGGTGAGGTTTTTGTCGTGTCATGGCTGGTGTATTTCTTGTTTTTTGGTGAGAGCAGTTGCGGGGCGTGCAGTACACCGTTTTCGGTGGAGCCCTTCGGAGTTTTGAGTCCAGACTACGCCTTCCACGAAACAGAATCGCTGAGGGAGTAGAATGCATGGCATCAATATACGATATGGAGATTATGGAAAAATCAAAAAAGATTTACGAAACTCTTCCAAAGTGCAAACCTTTTTGAACTGGGAAAAGCGCGAAATACTTGCGCTCACAGCCGGCATGCCAGACGCAAAAAAATGCTGGGACGCAATTGAAACACCGAACTTTCCCTAACGCGATCGCCTTCGCCCGGATAGTGCTTTGCGCATGAAATCCCCCCTCATCCTCTCCGCCATCCTCGCCTTTGCCATCGCAGCGTATGCTGAACCGAAACCGCTCCGCGCCGGAATCATCGGGCTGGATACCTCGCATGTCCTCGCTTTCACGCAGTCGCTGAACAAGGGCGCGAAGAAGCCGGAGGACGCGGAGAAGCTCGCGGGCGTGAAGGTCGTCGCGGCGTATCCGCAGGGCAGCAGGGACATCGAGAGCAGCACGAAGCGCGTGCCGGAATACACGGAAAAAATGAAGGTGATGGGCGTGGAGATCGTGGACTCCATTGATGATCTGCTGAAGCGCGTGGACGTCGTCTTTCTCGAATCGAACGACGGGCGTGTGCATCTCGAACAGCTCAAGCCGGTGCTCGCCGCGAAGAAGCCCGTGTTCATTGACAAGCCGATCGCGGGCGACCTCGCGGACACGATCCGCATTTTGGATCTCATCAAACAGTCCGGCGTGCCCGCGTTCTGCTCGTCGTCATTGCGATTTTCAAAGGCGACGCAGGAGGTGCGCAACGGCTCCATCGGCAAGGTGAAGCATGCCGAGACCTTCAGCCCCGCGCACCGCGAGGTCACGCATTCGCCGCTCTACTGGTATGCGGTGCATGGCTGCGAGGCGCTGTTCACGGTGATGGGCACGGGCTGCGAATCGGTGAGCAGCATCCTGGTTTCCGATGGCAAATTCGAGGTAACCGGCAAGTGGTCGGGCGGGCGCACGGGCGTCTTCATGGACGATCAGCACGGCTCGAAATACGGCGGCAAGGCCGTGGGCGAAAAGGGCGAGGCGGCCATCGGCGCATATGACAGCTATGACGTGCTGCTGTTTGAGATCGTGAAAATGTTCCGCACCGGCAGGGCCCCCGTGAGCACGGACGAGACGCTGGAACTCTACGCATTCATGGAAGCCGCCGCGCAGAGCAGTAAAAAGGGCGGCGAGGAGATCACCTTGAAATCGGTGATCGAGAAGGCGCGCGCCGAGATCGCGGCAAAGCACTGAGACTGCCGTAGCCGCGCATGTAAATGTGCGGACAAATTTTGCAGCCGGAAGTTCAGCCCGCGCTTTCACAGGCGCGGCTACGGATTCTCTATCGCTTCGGAGCCTTCTGTGTCACACAGCACGGATGAACGTCGAACGACTCAAATACGTGATCTGGGCTGCGGACATGAACCGCGCGGTGGACTTTTACACGAAAGTCCTCGGCGGCACGGTGCTGAAGCAGAATGAGATCATCAGCGAAGTGTCCGTCTGCGGTGGAGTGATCGGCATCCACGGAGGCGGCGAAGGAAAACGCACGTGGACCGGCCTCAGCTTCCAGGTGCCGGATGTGATCGCCGGCGCGGCAGAAATCGTGGCGGCAGGCGGCCAACTCGTGCGCGAGCCACAGCCCGAGGACGACGAGCCCCCGCACCTCGCGATGTGCGCGGACACGGAGGGCAACGAAATCATGCTCACCCGGAAGCGCGTTCACTCCTGAACGATATCGTATTCTTATTCCTACTCTCCTTCACCGCCGTCCAGACGGCGCATGTCAGTCCTGCCGAGTAAGAAGATGAATACAAATATGATTAAGAGGCCCAGTTTGCGGCCCCCCTTTCTTCAATCTCAATGTCCATCCTCGAACGTCTTCTCAACATCGGCTTCATTCGCAAGGCCATCTGGCGCCTGTGGTATCCGTTCCTAACCCGCCGACTGCGCGGTGAAGAGGTTCTCTTCCTCAACTATGCCTTCGAGAGCGAGCCGCCCGTGGGCCTGCCGCTCGCGCCTGAGGACGAGCCAAACCGGGCGTGCATCCAGCTCTACCATCACGTCGCATCACAAGTGGACCTACGCGGCAAGACCGTCCTCGAAGTGAGCTGCGGCCATGGCGGCGGCGCGTCGTGGATCACCCGGAATATGCAGCCGGCGAGCTATACGGGACTCGACCTCAACCCGACTGGCATCGCCTTTTGCCAGCAGCGGCACGCCGTGCCGGGCCTCAAGTTCCTGCAAGGCGACGCACAGAAGCTGCCCTTCGCCGACGCGTCATTCGATGCCGTGATCAATGTGGAGGCCTCGCACTGCTATCCCGATTTCCCCCGCTTCCTCCGTGAAGTGGCCCGCGTCCTCCGCCCGGGCGGACACTTGCTCTACGCCGACTTCCGTTTCAGCGAAGCATTCGCCGAATGGGATCGAGACATCGCCGCCGCGCCGCTGTCAGTTGTCCAGACGCGCGACATCGGCCAGAACGTCCTCAAGGGAATGGACCGGAACGCCGAGCGCAGCCTCGCCCTCGTCCGCGAACGCCTCCCGCGCTTTATGCACGCCCTGGGCCGCGACTTCGCCGGAGTGCCCGGCTCACGAGTCTATGTCGCCATCCAGAAAGGCGAGCTAAGATATCGCTCTCACTGCTTTCGGAAAGGCTGAACCCTTTGCTTGGACGCCGGATTCAGATTGTTTCAATAACCAATTCCCCAGTCACGCAAGTTCGTCTTGAACACAACAGAAGTGCCAGCGTCTTCAATCGTCACGTATGTCATCCACGACGTCGTCATACCGGCAGCCATGCCGGACTGGCATCGATCCAACACCATCTGTCCACTTTCAGTTGGCGGGCAAATCTTGACGGATGAAACGCGGCTATGCCCTCTCAGGGAGAGCATAGCCGCATCTAAAAGGCGTGACGTGAACGGCTTTGAAGGCAAAGGAGGCCGGCCATCCGGTCGTTGGCCCGATCGAATTACGGCCCCCAGATAACCGTCACCGTGGTCGTCAAAGGCTTAGTCACCGGGACAGGGGACGCAGGGCCAGGTGCGCTGTGGCCAGCAGGCGCTACAAATGATACCGAGTAACCGGCCGAAGGGGTCAGCGCGAAGACCGCGGGAATGGTTTTTGTGACCCCGCCAACGCTGGCAGTGCCACCCGCGACGGTGGGGCTGTTCCCGTTGACGACACGGATGAACCCGTAACCGGGAGGCGGTGTCGCCCCTGCTGCTGGGGCTCCGATGATGAATCCTGGCGATGGCATATGATTTGGTTTTTCTCTTGGTTTGTTTTTCGGTCGGTTAAGAATTATAATTTACCAGCGGACCACCAGCCAGCGGGCTGTTAGGCCTGCCCAGATTACTAACCCCAGACTACGGTGAC
>JANXZI010000057.1 GCA_025355595.1 Spartobacteria bacterium | reverse complement strand
CACGCTCCCAAGCGACTTGCTTGCGCAGGTCGGAACTGTCGGCATTCACATCGAGCGTGAGTTCGAGCTGGCGTCCCGTCTTCGCGTCGCGGCCATCGGGATAGCCGGCCTCGGCGAGCAGGCGCCTCGCCTTTTCCAAATCATAGCTCCACGGATTCCGCCGATCCTTCTCGTACCCGAAGATTCCCGGCGGGATGAGCTGCTGCGCGACGGGCCGCGTACCGTTGTAGAAAATCTCGCTCTGGCTCTTCGCATCGAACGCACACGAGAGCGCTTGGCGCAGCTTCCGGTTCTTCCCGAGCACGGGATCCTTGAAGTTCAGGATGAAAAAAAACGTGCTCAACTCCAGTTCGAACTCCGTCATGAATCCGCGCGCCTTCATGAACGGCGAGATTTCCTTTCCGCCGATGCTCATCACCTTGCCGAACGAGTCCTTGCTCACGCCCATGCGATCCACGTAGCCCTGCTTCATCAGCAGGAATGTCGCGAACTGCTCGCGCATGACGCGGATTTGGATCTCGTCCACAAACGGCAGCGCGTGCCCCGCGAGCGGGCGCAGGAACGCCTCCTTCTCCGGCGGGATGCCGTCGTTCGGGAATGTCGTCGTGGTGTAGTCGGGATTCCGCACGAGCGTGATGCGCTCGTCGTGCTGCCATTTTATGAAACGGAACGCGCCATTTCCCACCGGATGATTCCGCGCCAGATCACGCGGCGCAGGCTCGCCGGAATGCTGCGCACCGTCGTAGTATTCGCGCCACTCGTGCGGCACCGGCGTGGTCATCTGATACGCCATCCAGTAGAGCATCTGCGGATACCGCTTGCTCAGGCGGATCTTGAAAGTGTGCGCGTCCACGACCTCGATGCCGCCGACCCGCTGCTTTGCGTAGTCGAATGCCCCCGCCTGCTCCGCCAGCTTCGTCGCATCCGCAAAGCCGATCACATTTTCCGAAAGCATCCCCGAGATCGGGCACTCCACCTTCGGATCCGCCATGCGTTGAAACGCGAGATGCACATCCTCCGCGACGATCTCCCTCCCCTTCCCGCCGGGGAAACACACGTCGTCGTGAAAACGGACGCCCGGCTTGAGATGGCAGGTGTAGGTCACCTTGCCGTCGTCGTGGATTTCGCGCTCCGGCATCGCCGCGAGCAGGCCCGGCCGCAGTTCGTAGGGATCGGTCTTCAGCGGGTGGTATTCGAGCAGCGAGTCGTAGATGCACTCCAGCACGCGATGGCTCGTCTGCTCGTAGGCATACTGCGGATCGAGTGACTTCGGATCATCCGGCAGCGCGCTGTAGCGCACCGTCCACGGCGAACCGTCGGGCCGCGTCTTCTGCTGCTGCGGCACATGCGGATCGAGA
Source organism: Spartobacteria bacterium (assembly GCA_025355595.1). GTDB lineage: Bacteria > Verrucomicrobiota > Verrucomicrobiia > Chthoniobacterales > Chthoniobacteraceae > SXWH01. The sequence goes on along the minus strand of JANXZI010000057.1, from coordinate 5,817 downwards.
TCGCCGCAGCCCGCGAGCCAGAGGGTGGCGGCGAGGAAAATAAGGGCGGTCGCTGGGAGGCGAAACATCGGCGCTGGCTCTAAACCGTCACGCCGCGAAACGCCAACACTGAATCGCGAACACCGAAGGCGTGTCCCGATTCCTTCCCCTTGCAAACAATTTCCGCATTCGTTGAAAGATCGCGCCCCCAGCCCCCGTTCTATCCGGGACTATGCTGCACTCCATTCTTCGCCCTTCCGCCTTCTTCGCTCGCGCCATGTCGCGCCTGCTCGCATTCTTCTTCGGTTCGCTGAAATTCGCATGGACTCCCCCGCTCTGGCTGCGCGCGATCACGGGCACCGGCGCACGCCACTCGCGCGCCGCCGTCGTGCTCCTCGTCATCTCTGCGACCGTCAGCTACGGCGCATGGTGCGGCACCCACCGGCGGGAAACGCGCGAGCCGCGTGCCATCCTCGTGGCCGCAGCCACCGACACTTCGTCAGCTGCGCCTGCGGCAAACCCGGCCGCGAATCCCGCGGCTCCCGCGCCCAAGGCGGATCCCGACGCGCGCGACACCTCGAAGCCCCGCATCCGCGCCGTGGATGCGCAGGTGAACTGGCCCCAGCCCCGCTGGGATGAGCAGCACAAGAAAGCTATCGGCGCGGCGCTCGCGATCAATTTCAGCGCCCCGGCGGCACCGCTCGCGCTGCTTGGAAAAACGGCGGCGGCAGGCACGGTGAAGATCACTCCCGAAGTCGCAGGCACATGGAAATGGGCATCGTCACAGCAGCTCGCCTTCGAGCCGCAGGGCGGCTGGATGCCGCCGCGCGGATACACTTTCGAGTTCGGCGATGGCGTCTTTGCGCCGGACTGCACGGTCACCTTGAAGCCGCCACGCTTTCACGAATGGGATGCGCCGAAGCTCACTGCCTCATTCGGCGACTCGTCCTTCTACGTGGACCCCGCGACGCCCGCGATGCAGCAGGCCGTGGCCACGGTCACATTCAGCCAGCCCGTGTCGCGCGAGGAAGTCGTGCGCGAACTCAGCATCGTGAACCTGAGTGAGACACCTCTCTTCGTCCCCGGCGGCAAGCCGCAAGTCCTCGCGGATGAAAAAAATCCGCTGCGCTTTTTCCTGCGTTCTCCACTGATCAAGCCGGGAGAAAAGGAAGACCTGGTGCGCGTTGAAATCACCCCGGGAGTGCAGGCGCTCGCGGGCGGCGATCGGACCGAAAGGGAATTCGTCACGAAAGTGACCGCGCCCTCCCGCTACTCGGCGTTCTTCTTCAAATCAGCCCGCGCACAGATCGTGACGAACGGCGAAGGCGAGCCGCGGCAGTTCGTCTTCCTCGAAAGCAGCATCGCGGCGAACAACGCAATCGTCGGCAAGGCGGCGCGCGCGTGGCAGCTTCCGCCGCCGCGCAAAAACAAGGAGGGCAAAATCGAGCCGTGGACGACCGACAACGTCACGCCTGACGTTCTCGCAAAATCAAGGCCCGTCGCGCTTGAGTTTGTCACCGACGAAGACACGCCGCCGACCGCGAGCGCATTCGGTTTCCGTCTGGTGCCGCAGACTCCTGCGCGGCTTTTCGTCCGCGTGCCGAAGGAAACTCCCGCGCCCGGCGGCTTCGCCACGCGCGAGGATTTCGACGCCATCGTGGACGTGCCGATGTTCCCGCGTGGCGCGAGCATCCTCGGGAAAGGAGGCATCCTCGCGCTCAACGGCGAGCGCAAGCTGAACATCCAGTCGCGCGGCTACGAGCACCTGCGCTACACGCTGGCGCGCGTCCAAGGCACGCAGATCAATCACCTCGTCTCGCAGACGCGCGGCAGCTTCGAGGCACCCGATTTTCGCGGGCGAGTCGGCTTTGAGGACATCGCACACTTTCACTCCTCGGTGCAGACGATCGTGAAAAAAAACGATCACGAATTGAACTATTCCGCGTTCGATTTCGGACCCTCGCTCCTGCGCATCGAGCCGGGCGGCGAGGACGCGCAGCGCGGGCTCTTCTATCTCAGCGTCGAGGGCGTCCGCCGCCGCACGCCCGATGATGCCAAACCCGCCGACAGCGATCCCGATCCCGAGTGGATCGCGCTGTCGGGCGGCGAAGCTCCCGAGCATCATCGCGCACGGCGTCACCGTGGCGACGAGGAGGAGGAAGATGACGCGAAGGACAACGGCGGCACCGGCGATTCGCGCTTCGTGCTCATCACCGACCTCGGCCTCATCGTGAAGCGCAACGCCGATGGCACGCGCGACGTGTTCGTGCAGTCGTTCAAGGAGCGCGCACCCATCGCGGGCGTGCATCTCACCGCGCTCGGAAAAAACGGCAGCACGCTCGCCGAAGCCGACACCGACGCGCAGGGCCGCGCCGCGCTCCCCGCGCTCGACGGACTCCTGCGTGAAAAGAAACCCGTCGCGCTCATCGCTCGCAAAGGTGCGGACCTCGCATTCATCCCGTGGGCAAAAGACGACCGCCAGATTGAGCTTTCGCGCTTCGACATCGGCGGCGTGAACCGCAGCGACGCCACCGCACTCGACGCGTTCCTTTTCACCGAGCGCGGCATCTACCGCCCCGGTGATCCGATCCAAGTCGGCGCAATCGTCCGCACGCGCAACTGGGGCGGCCTGCTCGCAGGCGTGCCACTGGAAGTCGCGCTTTTCAATGCGAAGGAGGAGCCCGCCGGAGTATTCCCGGTGAAGCTCGGCGCGGATGGATTCGTGGAGATCAAAATGCCGACCAGCGAGACAGCGCCGACCGGCGTGTGGCGAATCGAGCTGCGCAGACCCGACGACGGCAAAAAGAAGAAGCGCAACAACGACGAGGAAGACGAATCCGACGCGCGGCACCTCGGCCACATTCTCGTGCGCATCGAGGAGTTCCAGCCTGACCGTCTGAAGCTCGCCGCGAAACTCGAACCCGCCCTGCAAGGCGCGTGGCTCGCGCCGGAAAATCTCACCGCGCACGCGGAGGTGCAGACGCTCTTCGGCATCGCCGCCGCCGATCGCCGCGTCACGGCGAAGCTGCGCATCGCGCCCGGCTCCCCGCACTTCGAGCAGTGGCCCGGCTGGAGCTTCGGCCTGCCGAAGCACGAGAAATTCGAGCCTCGCGAAGTCGATCTCGGCGAGGTGAAGACCGATGAGGAAGGCCGCGCGAAATTTGCGCTCGCGCTCGAATCCTATGCCGCACCGCTGCTGCGCGTGTCCGTCGATCTGGAGGCGTTCGAGGCCGACGGCGGACGCGGTGTCCGCGGCGCGCTCGGCACGCTGGTGTCGCGCCAGCCGTACCTCATCGGCTGGAAGACTTCCGACGATCTCGCATTCATCCCGCGCGATGTGCCGCGCAGCTTTGAAATCCTCGCCATCGGCCATGATGCCAAGCCGGTCGCAGCGCCCGGACTCAAGCGCGTGCTCGTCGAGACGCGCCACGCCTCCGTGCTCACGAAGCAAAACAACGACACGCTCGCCTACGTCTCGCGCGAGATCGAAAAGGAAGTCGAAACCGCCGACGGCGCGCTGACCGCGGGCGCGACGAAGGTGCCGCTTCCCGTGAATCGCGCGGGCCGCTTCCGCTACGAATGGCGCGATGCCGCGGGCACCGTGCTCGCCACGGTCGGGTTTAACGTGGTCGGCGCGGGCGAATCCGCACGCAACCTTGAGCGCGATTCCGAACTCGAAATCACGCTGCCGGACAAAGTGTGGAAGCCCGGCGAGCAGCTCGAAGTCTCGCTGCGCGCGCCCTACGCCGGCGCGGGCCTCATCACCATCGAGCGCGAGCGCGTGCTCTCCGCGCAGTGGTTCAAGGCCGACAGCGCATCGAGCGTGCAGCACATCACCGTGCCCGATGGCATCGAGGGCGGCGCATACGTGAGCGTCGCCTTTGTGCGCGCACTCGATTCGCCCGAGATTTTCACCAGCCCGCTCAGCAGCGGCGTGGTTCCGTTCAAAGTCACGCTGGAGCGGCGGCAGCTCGCGGTGACGCTCGACGCGCCGGACCGTGCGCGCCCCGGTGAGCGCGTGCGCATCGGCTTCTCCACGCCGCGCGCGTCGCGCATCGTCGTATGGGCCGTGGATGAGGGCATCCATCGCGTCACGAGCTACCGCGCACCGCAGCCGCTCTCGCAACTCATCCGCAAGCCCGCGCTCGAAGTCGGCACCTGGCAGCTCCTCGATTTGCTGCTGCCCGAGTATTCGCTGCTGAAAAGCGCGAAGGCATTTGGCGGCGACGGCGACGAGCCGCCGGAGCTGAAGCTCGGCCTGAACCCATTCAAGCGCCGCCGCGTCGCGCCGGTCGTGTATTGGAGCGGCATCATCGAGAGCGGGCCGGAACGCCGTGAAGTGTTTTACGACGTGCCGGATTATTTCGCCGGGCGGCTCAACATCATGGCCGCCGCCGTCGCGCCCGAAGCGGTCGGCGTCGCCGAGAAGCAGACGATCGTGAAAGGCCCGTTCGTGCTCACGCCGAATGCGCCGTTCTTCGCCGCGCCCGGCGATGAATTCATCGCGTCGCTCACCGTGGCGAACCAGCTCGAAGGCGCCGCGGTGACGGACCAGGTCGCCATCGCAGCCCAGCCGATCGGCGGGCTCGAAATCATCGAGTCGCCGAAGTCGCCGCTCACCATCGCAGTCGGTAAGGAGGCCACCGTGCGCTTCCGCGTGCGCGCGAAAAATTCGCTCGGCAACGCAGAGCTGAAATTCTCCGCGAGCGCCGGCAAGGAGCGCATCGAGCAAAGCGCGACGATGTCCGTGCGCCCCGGAGTGCCGCGCAGGGCGATCGTGCAGAGCGGATGGTTCCGCAAGGACTCGCACGATGTCCCGATGCAGCGCGACTTTTTCGCAGAGTTTGCGAAGCGCGAGGCCGTCGTCTCGACGACCCCGCTCGGACTCGCACGCGGTCTCGCCGCGTATCTCCGCGAATACCCGCACGGATGCAGCGAGCAGATCACCAGCCGCGCATTCCCGTGGCTCGTGCTGCGCGGCGACGCGGATTTCGGACTGGAAAATGAGGAGGCGGAAAAGGTGCTGCGCGACACCGTCTCGCTGATCGCACGCCGGCAGAATGCCGACGGCGGATTCGGCTACTGGTCGTCATCCGCGAACGTGGATGGCTTCGATTACCTCAGCGTGTATGTGACGTTCTTCCTCGTGGAAACGAAAGCCGCCGGCTTCCACGTGCCGGGTCCGACGCTCGACGCCGCGCTGCGCCGCATCCGTCTCATGGCCGACGCGAAGCTCTCCGAGCCGTGGCGCGATGATCATGGACACATGCACTACGAGCAGACGCGCGCCGAAGCGAACATCCAGGCCGCCGCGATCTACCTGCTCACGCACAACGAGGAGGTGACGACCAACTACGCGCTGAAGATGCGCGACTTCCTCGAAAAGAAAGTGCCCGCCGAGCTGTGGCAGCGCGATCCTTCCGCCGCGTGGCTCGCCGCGACCTGGCGAATGCTGAAGAAGGAGGACGAGGCGAAAAAGCTGATCGCCATTCATCGGAAAGCGCGCACGGGCGCTCCGAAAAATTGGGACGCAAGCTACTACTACGAGTCGAACCTCACACGCGAAGCGATGACGTTCACCGTGCTCTGCCGGCACTTCCCTGAAATCGCGGGCACGTTCGGCTACGACGATCTGCGGCCCATCACCGAGCCGCTGGAGAATGGCGACTTCCACACGCTCTCCGCCGCGTGGAGCGTCCTCGCGCTGAAATCCTACGCGAGTCTCGCCAAGGCGAGCGGCGTAAAAGCGGGCATCGCGGAAGTCACCGGCGCGACTGCGAAGACACTCGTGGAAGCGCGCGCCGGAATCGTGAGCGCCAAGCTTGCGCCCGGCGGCGG
>JANXZI010000040.1 GCA_025355595.1 Spartobacteria bacterium | reverse complement strand
TCGAACATCAGCGGCGTGATGTCGCGTCCATCGATCACGCGATCCTTCGGCACGTCGGCACCCACAAGTTTTGCGAAGGTGGGCAACATGTCTATGTTTCCGGCTATGTGCTCGCACGTCGTGCCCGCGGGGATTTTCCCCGGCCAGCGCATGATGCACGGTTCGCGCACGCCGCCCTCCCAGGTGCTCGCCTTGCTCCCGCGGAATGGCGGCGCGGCGCGGCCGGCGGGGCCGTTGTCGGAGGTGAAAATCACGAGCGTGTTTTCGTCGAGCTTGAGTTCCTTCAGCACCGCCGTGATCTGGCCCACGGACCAGTCAATCTCCTCGATGGCGTCGCCGAGCAGACCCAGCTTGCTCCTGCCCTTGAACGCGCCCGATGCGGCGAGCGGAAAGTGGATCATCGTGTGCGGCAGATAGACAAAGAACGGCCCGTCCTGGTGCGCGCGGATGAATTTCACCGCCTCCTCCGTGTAGCGTTTCGTGAGCGTGTCCTGCTCTGCGGGATACTCGACGACCTCCGTGCCGCGCATGAGCGGAACCGTGTGCTTGATCGCACCTTCACGCGCCTTCGCCTCCGTCATGCCGTCGCGGAAAACGCAGTCCTTCGCGAAGCGCGCATTCACCGGATCGATGGCCATGTCATTGCTGTACGGGATGCCGAAATACGAGTCGAAGCCCTGCGTCGTCGGCAGGAATTCCTGATGATGCCCGAGGTGCCACTTCCCGATGGCGATCGTCGCGTAGCCCTTTTGCTTCACGATCTCCGCGAGGGTGATCTCATTCGAGTGCAGCCCGATGTTGCTCTTGGGAAAAAGCACGCCCGGAATTGAGACGCGCACATTGTAGCAGCCGGTGAGCAGGCTCGCGCGCGACATCGAGCAGACGGGCGTGGCGTAGAAGCTCGTGAACTTTCGCCCCTCCGCGGCGAACTTGTCGAGGTGCGGCGTGCGCACGTCCTTGTTCCCGAATGGCCCGATGTCCGCGTAGCCCATGTCATCAATGAAAATGAGGACGATGTTTGGTTTGCCTTCGACCGCAGCGGCACGATGAGCGCAGAGGATTGCGAAGAGGGCGGCGAGGATTGGGAAAATGCGTTTCATGATGGGAGTGGGTTGGAGTTCAGGAGGATGCCTTTCGGATCTTGCGCACAAAACAGATCACCATTCGAGCCTGGCGAAAATCATCCCTTCGGGATTCGGAGGCGGATTTTCCGAAAGGCATCGAGGTTACGTATCGATTCTACCGCTTCGCATTTGCCTTCTTCGGCGGAACCGTCGCCTCCGCTTCGTGGTTCAACTGGCCGGGCGTCACCGCGCCCTTGAGCAACTCCGCGAGCTTCGCGCGCATCGTCGTGACGCGCTCGGGTTCCTTTGCCGCGAGGTTCGTGGTTTCACCGATGTCGGTGGCGAGATTGTAGAGTTCAAAGCGGTCAGTCTTCGCGGCGCCATGGCCCTTCACATTCGGAGCGCTCTCATCGGCCTCCTCGCTGCCGCGATTCGAGGCATTCATCAGCAATTTCCAATCACCCATCCGCAGGGCTGCGGTCGTCGGCGATTGCACGGAAAGGATCGCCTCGTGCGGTGACGGCGCGCCCTGCGTGAGCATCGGCCACACGTCCCTGCCATCGAGCGGCGTCTTTTGTTCCAGCGATCCGCCTGCGAGTTTCACGAGTGTGGGATACCAGTCCACCGTGTGCATCGGCTCCTTGATGTGCGCGCCGCCCGCTATTTTTCCGGGCCAGTTCACCAAGCCGCACGCGCGCACGCCGCCCTCCCAGATGCTGGCCTTGAAACCGCGCAGCGGCGTATTTTCGCCGGGCTTCTGGCCGCCGTTGTCGCTGGAGAAAATGATGAGGGTGTTCTCACGCTGGCCGCTTTTTTCCAGCGCCGAAACGATCTGCCCGATGGCCTCGTCCACCGCCGACAACATGCCCGCAAGTTTCTGACGCGGCCCGCGCAGCGACCCGTACGGCGCGAGATATTTCTCCGGCGCCATGAGCGGGGAATGCACGCCGTTGAACGGCACGTAGAGAAAGAGCGGCTTCCCCTTTTCCTTCCCGGTGATCATGCGGCACGCCTCGTTCGCGATGAGTTCCGTGCTGTAGCCGGCTTCCTTCAACAGCTTCCCATCGCGATACCAGTCGAGTTCCTTGCCGCGCATGTGCGTGTCGTAGTCAATCATGCCGAAGTAGTGCCCGTAGTGGTGATCGAACCCGCGCGCCGTCGGCAGGTACGCCGGCTCGAATTCGCCGAGGTGCCACTTGCCCGTGATCGCGGTCGCGTAGCCCGCGTCCTTCAGCGCATTCGCCAGCGTGCGCTCGGCGAGCGGCAGGCCCCACGTCGCATGCGGGCGCACGATCGTATAGACGCCCGTGTGCGTGGCGTAGCGTCCGGTCATCAGCGCCGCACGCGTCGGCGAGCAGACCGGCTGCACGTAGAGCGAATCGAGAATCGCCCCGTCGCGCGCGAGCCTGTCTATGTTCGGCGTGCGGATGTCCTTCCCGCCCATGAAGCCGCAGTCGGCAAAACCGAGATCGTCAATGAGGAGGAAGACGATGTTTGGTTTTGCCGCGGGCTGAACATCCGCTGCGTGAGCCGTCGCGATGAATGTCGCGAGCAGAGCCGCGGCGAGTCTGAGAGACTGCGTAAAAAATCTCCATGGGTAGCGTGAAGGACGATGGGTGGAAACGCAGAGACGCAGAGACGCAGAGAAAAACCGTCCCGACGACCCTCCTCCAACCTCTCTTCTCCGCGTCTCAGCGTCTCCGCGTTTATTTCTCCGCCTTCTTACATAGTCTCTGAGGTGGATCATTTTCATTTGGTGGAATCAGTCTGTGCCGCGTCTGTGGCCGCGGGCTTTTGGAATTTTGCGGCCATCTCCCGCGCCGCCTTGATCTCCGCCTCGTTCAGCGAAAATCCCGTCGTGCCCGAGGCCATGAGGTTCGTGCGATCCTGCCGGTGATTCAGACTCAGCGCATGACCGATCTCGTGCGAAGTCACGCGCGGCAGCGGCCCGGAGCCGCGACGCGGCACCGCAGGGGGAATGGACGGATTCATCCGTGCTGAATAGCGGAACTCCGCCTCATTGCCGTCTGAAAGCTTCTCGACCTCTTTCATGGTTAGGACTTTCAAGGCGGGCCGTTCCATCCCAGCACCTGCCGGAAGCCGGGTTAAGGACGGAAATGCCGCTGCCTTTTCCTCATTCGGCCCATCAGATGGTGTCGGCGAGGCCTGCGGTTTGTCATCGGAATCAGGTATGTGGTCCATGGGAGGCCCCTTCCGTTCTACTGGAGAGGCCAGCCGCCGTGTTGCTCGATGACTTTGTCTATCTCGGCCATGAGGCGGATGGTTTCGGAGAGGGCGACGACGATTTTGTGGTAGTGGGCGAGGTCGTCCTTGGTGAGGGTGCGGCCTTTGCGGTCTTTGAGCCATTTCGCGCAGACCTGGTAGCCGCCGATGTGGAAGTTCCACACGGCCTCGCGCACGCCGCGGAAGCCGGTGGTCTGGGCCTTGTCCAGCCAGACGGTGTCGCCCGACCAGGAGACTTTCTCGACCGCGAAATCACGGGGGTTGCCAACGAGCGTGAGGTGTTCCGGGGTAGGGTAGGCATCCTGCCTGCCGTGTTCCGCATCCTGCGGAACGCTGCGCGCGTCGTTCGGCGTCCTTTGCGCGTGGTGCGTCTGTCGTGCTTCGGATGGTTCGCGCGAGACGCCCGAACCGGCAGGCGGGACGCCCACCCTACCCGCGGCATCGGTTTGCGTGAAAATGGGCGATTCCAGCAGGTGCAGGGCGGTGAGTTCGCCGCCGAGCCGGGCCAGCGCGCGGAACAGCTCCAAGTTCCCGGTCAACGGCAGGCGCGGGAAATCAATCTTCAGAAACTCCGCGTAGCGGCTCCGGTAGCCGGGACTGTGAAACACCGCGTAGGCGTAGTGGAAGATGTCTTCGGGCGTCAGGCCGGTGGGAATTTCGCCAGCGTTGGAATTGAGGCCAAGCGCCCTCGCCAACTCATCCACGAATGATTCCGAAAAATTGTGCGGCTGTGCGCCGGATGAAAACAGACCACCTTGCGCACTTGCATCGTGAAGATGGAGCGGCGCGAAGTAGGAACCATCGTATTTGGCGATGCACTTGTGACCCGGAAGCAAC
>JANXZI010000032.1 GCA_025355595.1 Spartobacteria bacterium | reverse complement strand
CCGGCGTCCGCAACCGCCGCCGCCGGACATCCCCGCAGTGGACCCCGACGTGCGCGGCACGACGACCATCCGCGAGCAACTCGACAAACATCGCTCGGACCAGACCTGCGCAGCGTGCCACGCGAAGTTCGATCCGCCCGGATTTGCGCTGGAAAATTTCGATGTGATCGGAGGCTGGCGGACGCGCTATCGCCATTCCGGCGAGACGGGCGATCTCCCGAATCACGCCGACTTTCCCGGTGCGCCGATGAAGATGAAGTTCGAAAGTTTTCACTACGGTCTGCCGGTGGATGCGAGCGGGACGAACGCCGACGGCCGGGTCTTCAAGGATATCGTCGCGTTCAAGCGCATCCTGCTCGCCGAGGAAGAGACCATCGCACGGAATCTCATTTCGCGGCTCGTTCTCTATGCCACCGGCGCGCCGGTGAGCTTTGCCGACCGCGCGCAGGTCGAGCGCATTCTCACGGCCAGTCGCGCGAGCGGCTACGGGCTGCGCACGATCATCCACGGAGTCGTGCAGAGCGCGATGTTTCGCAGGAAATGATGGGGAAAGGGTTATCCAAACACGCAAGCGACTCGCCCGCTATTTTCACAACGCCTCCGCGCAGACACGCAGACACCACTCCATGACTCCCTCACACCGCCCCTCGTCCGCGCTCTCCCGCCGCACATTCCTGCGCGGCGTCGGTGTCACTCTCTCGCTGCCGTTTCTGGAAGCGATGATGCCTGCGATTGGCAGGGCCGGCGAAGCGGCCGCGCCACGGCGCTTCGTCGCGATCCAGACGACGCAGGGCATCATGCCGCACTTGTTCTTCCCGCAAGGCGGTGGCCGCGACTACCCGCTGTCGCCTTACCTCACACAGCTCGAGGCCCTGCGAAATGACTTCACCGTTTTCTCCGGACTCTCGCATCCCGGCGTGGACGGCGGACACGCGAATGAAAGATCCTTCCTCACCGGGGCGCCGCATCCGGGAGGCGCGGGCTTCCGCAATACGATCTCGCTCGACCAGTTCATCGTCGAGAAGATGGGCAGCCAGACGCGCATTCCGTTCCTCACGCTGAGAGTCGGCGGGGGTGGCGAGAGCAGCATGTCTTACACGCGCTCCGGCGTGATGATTCCCGGCGAACGCAGCGTGGCCGCGATCTACCGGCAGCTTTTCATCTAGGGCAGCGCGCAGGAAGTCGCGGCGCGCGTGAACGATCTCAAGTCCGGCCGCAGCCTGCTCGATTCCGTCCGCGCCCGCGCCGGCCGTTTCGGAAAAACCATCGGCGTCGCCGATCGCGCGCGACTGGATCAGTATCTCACTTCGATTCGCGAGTTGGAGCAGCAGTTGCATGCGGCCGAGGCGTGGGAGCACAAGCCCAAGCCCGTGGTGAAAATACCGGAACCGCAGGACATCACCGAGACCTCCCAGCTTCCCGCGAAACTCCGGGCGATGCTCGACATCATCCGCCTTGCGCTCGAGACGGATTCGACCCGCGTGGTCACGCTGTTCGTCGAGCCGCTCGGCATTCTCTCGGCCATCGACGGCGTGATGCACGAGACCCATTCGCTCACGCATCATGGCAACCGCCCCGAGATGATCGACGAGCTGCAGAAAATCGAGACGGCGCAGCTTAAGGTCTTCCGCGAGTTCCTTGAAAAAATGCGCGGCGCGGGCGAGACGGGCGCGCCGCTGCTCGACCGCACTGCCGTGCTTTACGGCACGTGCATGGGGAATGCGAACGGCCACACCAACAAGAACTGGCCGATGCTTCTTGCCGGCGGCGGCTTTCGGCACAGCCAGCACCTCGCCTTCGACAAGGAGCAAAACCAGCCCATCGCAAACCTCTACGTCTCGCTGCTTCAGCGCCTCGGCCTGGAGACCGACAAGTTCGCCGGCGGCACCGGAGCGATACGCGGATTGGAAATGATATGATCGCGGATTCCGGAGCCGCTGCGGCATTTGCTCATCCTCAGACAACGAGCGGGCTCCCGCCATCGAGAAACGCTGCAAACTTCCAGGAACACACCATTCAGCCCGAAACCTGTCGGCATCGAGGCACCGTGACCGCCCGCGACAAGCCATTCGCCAATGCTCATCTGGAACGGATCCCGTTCCGTTTTCCCGCCAGCGCGGATAGGGACGGCTTGCTGAAGCGTCTCGAATCGCTGAACTGGGGCGCGAGCATGGTAGGACAATAGGACAAGGGGCAGGACACACGGAGCATCACCAAGTCTGTGTGTCGTCAAATTTGGGTGCGGCTCACGAACCCACGCGCATCGGGTGCCTGCGGCGAGTCGCCGCAGGCTGCACGCGAGTTGGGTGCTCCAACCGGGGGAAACGCGTCCGGCGCCGATATCCCTCGTGTGTACGCAAAAGGAATCACGCCTTCGTCGTTCGCCGCATGAACAATTTTCCTGTCTTGCGGCGTCTGCCCACGATCCGTCCCAGCTAAGAGCGCGGAGGCTTGTGGCCTTGTTGTTTGCAGTGAAAAACCGCGTCCCCATTTTTGTCCTCGGCCTGCTGTTGTGGCTTGCGCGCTTTGCAGAGGCGGCAGAGCCTGCGCAGGGGAGTGATTTTTTTGAAAGGCGCATCCGTCCGCTGCTCTCGGATGTATGTGGCGACTGCCACGGCGCGGAAAAACAGAAGGGCGACCTGCGGCTGGACTCGCGCGTCGGGTGGATGCGCGGCGGGGCGTCGGGCGCGGTGAT
>JANXZI010000757.1 GCA_025355595.1 Spartobacteria bacterium | reverse complement strand
CGACGCCTCGACATCAATCTGCGTGAACTCCGGCTGACGGTCCGCACGCAGATCCTCGTCGCGGAAGCAGCGCGCGATCTGGAAATATTTTTCCAAGCCCGCGACTTGCAGGAGCTGCTTGTATTGCTGCGGCGCCTGCGGGAGCGCGTAGAATGTCCCGGGGTTCAGCCGCGACGGCACGAGGAAGTCTCGCGCGCCCTCGGGCGTCGGGTTTGAGAGCACAGGCGTTTCGATTTCCAAAAATCCTTCCTCGTCGAGGAAGTCGCGCGTCGCTTTCACCACGCGGTGGCGGAGCTTGAGATTGCGCTGCATCGGCGCGGTGCGCAGATCGAGGTAGCGGTAGTGCAGGCGCAGGTCTTCGTTCACGCTCGGGTCGTCGAGCGGGAATGGCGGCACGTCGGACTTGTTCAGCACGGTGAGTTCCGAAGCGACGACCTCGACGCCACCCGACTCCAGCTTCGCATTTTCAGTCCCCGGCAGGCGCTCCGAGACTTTTCCCGTGACGGAAATCACATCCTCCGCGCGCAGCCCGTGGCTCTGCTCGGAAACCTGCGCAAATTCCTCCGGTCGGAAAACTACCTGCGTGAGCCCCTCGCGATCACGCAGGTCCACGAAGATCACGCCGCCGTGATCGCGCCGCGAATTGATCCACCCCGCGAGCGTGACGGTCTGGCCGATGTGTTCCTTGCGAAGGCTGTTGCAGGTCGTGGTGCGGTACATAAAAGGGCGCGAAGAATACGGACAGCGCGTCGGTTTGCCAGCGCGGAGTGCGCGGCGCTCAGGCGAAGAATTCGCGGTACAGCGCAGCGAGGCCCGGTTTGTCCTGGCGGCGTTCGGCGATGGCGATCATCGCGTCGTAAAGTCTCGCCTGATCCGGTCGCCCAGAGACTCCGTTGCCTCGGAGGAAAAGCAGGGAGGCAGCCACCGCAGTCCGTTTGTTGCCGTCGAGGAATGCCTGCGCCTGCGCGAGGTGAAAAGCGTATGCGGCGGCGATGTCAAAGAGATCGCCATTGCCGAAATAGTGCGTGTTCTCCGCGGCTCCGAGTGCGGAGAGAATCAAGCCCTCGTCACGGACTCCGAGCATGCCGCCAAAACGTTCGATGGAATCGGCGTGAAGCTGCGAGAGCACTTCGCGGCTGATGAAACGATCCTCCGGCACGACTACTGGGCGAGCTTGCGAAACAACTCTGCGTTTTCCTCGAAGATCGGCTGCGACAGCGCGCGCGCCTCGTCTTTGGAAATGTAACGTACGCCGGAATCCTCCCGCACCACGCTCGATTCCATCCCGCGCAAAAACGCCGCGACCTCCGCCTGCTGCGCAGGCGTCATGGTCTTGATTTGCTCGATGATTTCCGCGGCGCTCATCGCAGAAGGATACGGGCGGACCGGAGGCTGGCAAGGCGCTACACCACCCACTCGACGGCCACGCTTTTCCGCTGCTTGAAGCGATCATCGTAGAGCACCTTCTTGTTCACCGCGCCGAATTCGTGAACCATCTTCGTGCATTTCACGTCGAAGCAGCAGTACTCGGCGATGTCCAACATGCGGCCCTCGCGCCACCAGCGGATCGCGTCGAGGCCGTCGCCCGTTTTTCCCACGCCGAGGCTCGCGCTGGCGACGGCGTCGAGGCCGAGGCGGTGGCCGAGTTTTTTCTCGATGTCCACCAGGAGATCGAGCGTGTGGCACTGGTGCGGCAGATCCAGGATCGTGTAGGCCATGAGAACTTCGTAGTCGAAATTGATCACGTTGAATCCCACGACGAGGTCCGCGCGCAGGAGCTGCTGCACGAGATCGTCCACGCGCTTTTCGCTGAAGATGCGGTACTCGCCGGTGCGCGTGCTGTAGGTCACGCCGAGGCTCATGCCCATGTCGCGCTTTTTGTCCCAGCCGCCGACATCGTTGGCGGTGCGCTGGGTCTCGAGATCAAAATAAACGATGTCACGCGACATGCGCGCACGTTGCAGGCGCGGTCGCGGGGGCGTCAAGCGGCGTGCGCGGATGGCGTGCTGCGGGTTGGGCGGGAAAGAGACGATCGCGCAGACGCAGCAACGGCAGCTCGACGATCCATGCCGCGATGACTCCGAGCGCGACGGACGCCGCCACGTAGAGCGCCGCGTGCGCGAGCGGTGGAAAATCGCGCGGCAGAAGCATCGGGAGCAGGATGCGCTCGACGGGGATGTGCCAGAGGTAGATCGAATACGAGTAGAAGCCGATCCACGCGAGCGCGCCGCGGCGGGCCGGGCGATGCACCGCGTGCAGCAGCAGCGCGCCGCCCGCGAGGAAGAGCGCGGTGAAGCCGCCGGTGAAAAGCCACGGGGTCGTCTCCAAATCGAACACCAACACCGGCGCGGCCAGAACCGCCGCGACGCCGAGCATCCACCTGCGCCAGCGCTGCACGAAGCGCCCGAGCGCCTCGCCGTGAAAGTGCCTGCACCACGCGAGCAGCACGCCGAAGAGCAGCGAATCCACCCGCAGATGCGTAGGCGTGAAGCTCGCACGCACCGCACGCTGCGCGCCCCATGCGCCGTGAATCCGCAGCGCGAGACATGCGATTGCGGCGACTGCGAAGATGCGCGGCAGCATTGCGAATGGCCGCTCCTTTTTCCCGCGCAGGAGCCACAGCAGCAGCGGCAAAGAGAGATAGAAATGCTCCTCCACCGCAAGCGACCAGGTGTGCGGAAAAAGTGCGGGTCCGTAGTTCTGCACGAAGAGCGCCTCGCTCGCGACGGGCGGCCAGCCGGGCCAGTGGCCCTTCGCGGTGGCCCATGCGAGGACAAACCCGAACATCACGAAAAACGCCGGGTAAATCTTGAACCCGCGCCGGATCAGGAAGCGGCCCGCACGCAGTTCGCCAGACTTCGTCCATTCGCGGAAGAGCAGCCCGCTCACGAGAAATCCGCTGAGGACGAAAAACAAATCCACGCCCACCCATCCGCCGCGCTGGAGCGCGTGCAGCGGCACGCCGAGCCACGCCGGCAGACCCGCCGGCACGGCCATGTGGCGCACGAGGACGAGCAGCACGGCGACACCGCGGAGTGTGTCGAGCGCGGCGCTGCGCTGGGCTGCTGGCTTTTCCATGTCATCCCCGAAATAGCCAGTTTGATGCCGTGCGAGGTTTCACGAAAGCCGCACCACACGAGGCCCCGCTCGCTTTTCGCCGATGCGCCGTGTAAAAAATGGGCCTGATGTTTTACGACCGCATCCCGACACCGCGCATCCTCTGGTGGGGCGCGATCATTTTCTGCATCGTTGCGATCGCGGACTCGTGGTTCCGCTGGGCGACGTTTCAGTACGGGACTTTCGACCTCGCATTCTACGCGCAGGGACTGTGGCTCGCGGGGAAAGGGGCATGGCATGTGTCGCTGCTCGACGTGCCCCTCATGGGCAACCACCAGGATCCGATCGTCTTTCTCGCGCTGCCATTTTACAAAATCTGGTCGCACCCGATGCTGCTCGTGATCCTGCAGACGCTCGCGCTCGTGACGATGCCCTTCACCGGCTGGCGCATCGCGCGGCACTTGGAATTCGGGCCGCAGGCCTCCGTGTGGCTCGCGCTCGCGACGCTGCTCGCGCCGGCGACCGGCTTTGTCGCACTGCACGAATTCCATCCCGAGGCCCTCGCCGCACCGCTGCTCCTGCTCATGTTCCAGGGCCGCCTGCAGCGCAGGCCGGGGATGTTCTGGCTGTCGTTCATCCTCGTGCTCGCGTGCAAGGAAAGCATGGGCCTGCTGCTCGCGTGGATTTCGCTCGTGTTCTGGTTCATCGAACGCGAGCGGGACCGCGAATGGCGCGTCGGCTGGAATGTCATCCCCGGCTGCGTGGCGTTCGGCTGGTTCCTGCTGTGCGTGCTCGTCATCGGCCCGGCGCTGAATGGCGGGCGCGTGGATTTCCTCGAGCTGTACTCACACCTCGGCGATTCGCCCGGCGGCATCGTCGGCGGGTTTTTCACGCATCCGTCGAAAGGCGCGAAGGCGCTCTGGCACGGGCTCACCGGCGGGAATCTCGCGTTGGGCACGCTCCTGCCATTTCTGCTGCTGCCCGTGCTGCGCCCGCGCTGGATCATCATGGCCGCGCCGATCTTCCTCCAGCATCTGCTCTCGTGGCGGCAGAGTGAATGGAGCATCAATTTTCACTACGCCGCACCGCTGCTCCCGCTGCTCTGGCTCGGCGCGGCGGAGGCGGGCTCAGCGCTTTTCTGGCGCGACATCCTCGCAGGCTGGGTCGCCGTCGGCTGCGTCGTCGGCCAGCTTTGGTTCGGGCCGATCAAGAACGTCTGGCACACGGCCACCGGCGCGGGCGAGGCGCTCTGGGCGCGCGCGTGGAAAAGCGAGATGCTTGCCGTCGTGGACAAGGAGGCCAGCGTGACGGCCGGCATCCCCTACCTCGCACACCTCGCGAACCGCCAGCGGCTCTACTCACTTCATCATGTGCTGAAGGGCCTGAACACACTGAGCCGCACCGAATACAAACCGCCGACGGAGATCGACGCGATCGTGATGGACACCGCAGACCGCGCGACCTTCGACACGGAGGCCGGATATTTTCATCCGCAGCGACCGCTCGGCGACAGGACGCTCCCCGCCTCGGATTGGCTGCTGCACCGGTTCATGAGCCAGCATCCGTGGCACACGTTCGCGAGAAATGAGTTCGCCATTTTCCTCAAAGGCGCGCCGGCCCAGCAGCAGGGATTCCAGGGCGCAGGCAGCAAGCTCGACGAATGGCACACCCTCATCGCGTGCGAGAAAATGCCCCCGCTGAAGGACGACCCGATGCTCTTCGCCATCTCCTGGGAAGTGAAGCCGAAGCGCCCGTCGCTCCTCGCCGCATCGCTCTACCTGAAGGCCGCCGACGGAGTCCTCACCCTCGTCGGCAAAGGCCCCATCGCACCCGGCATCGAATCCGGCCAGCTTAACGAAGCATGGGCCGTGCGCCCGCCGCCATCCATTCTACCAGGAAAATATCGCGGCGTCCTGCTCATCTACGATCCGCTCGAAGCCTCGTCCGCACCCGAACGCCATGTCTTCAAGCGCAGGGTCTTCGACGTCGGCGAATTCGACCTAAAGTGATCGCTGCCGCGCGGCAACATCCAGCGCCTCCGACTTGCGGCGCACCACCGCCGCCTCCCCATCGCGCCCAAGCTGATGGAGGATCGCCGCAAAAAATTCGAGGTAATCCCGATTCGCCGGCGCGCGCGACACCGCCACGCCGAGCGACTCCAGCGCCTCCGACCACCTTCCGAGACTGCCCTCACATTTCGCCGTCTCGAAAAATGCCGCGCTCCCGCGGATGTCCAGGCGCTGCGCCCTCCGCGCCGTCGCGAGAGCCGGCTCCAGATCGCCCGCCTCGCGCTGAAGCGACGCGAGGCCGAGCTGAGACTGAAGATGCCACCAGTGCGCCGCCGCATATTTCGCAACCACCGGAAGTGCCGCCTGCGCTCCCTCCGTGTCATGCAGGACATTCGCCTCAAAGCCGACCAGCTCCCAAGTCTCCGGGTTCATCGGTTTCCATTCGCGCACCAGCGCGAGCGCATCCGCACTGCGACCCTCCTTGTGAAGCTGGCCCGCGGCATTCAGCGCGGCGTTCCAGTTCCGCGGAGCACTGGACACGACAGTATTCGCGTGACCTATATCGAGCAACGGCTTTGCCGCCTCGGCGCGTCCCAGCTTCTGGAGACACACGCCGAGATTGATCCGTGCCGGCAGGAAATCCGGATAGAGCGTCAGCGTCTTGCGATACACCTCGGCCTGTTCCTCGATCCTGCCCTTTCGCCCCAGTTCATTTGCGTAATAGCTGAGCAATCGCGCCGATCCCCCGCCATTCTCGATCGTCCGCCGCGCAAAAATCTCGCCATCCGCCCAGTCTGCCGCCCGGAAACCCGTCCGCACGGCAAGGGCAATCACCGCTCCGCAAGCCAACCAGCCGCATAGCATCCGGCCACGGCTGGACAGCATCGCAACAGTCCCCGCCCCCAGCAAGAGGAAGCCAATGCTGGCAGTGTAGATCCAATGCTCCGCCACCTCCGCATTCAGCGGGATTAAGTTCGAGATCGGGACAAAGGCAACTAACAGCCAAAGCGCACCGAACCACCGGAGCAGTCGCCCATCCCCGCGGCGCACGCAAAGCCAGCCGGATACCGCGAGCATGAGCATTCCAAAAATCGAAAGATATTCCGAACCCAAGCTACGCCACCAGGCGGACTGGCTCGCATACATGTCCGCCGGGCCCAGCGAACGCTCCATCATCAGCCGCGTCGGTGCCACCATCAGCCTGCAATAGTCCCCGAGCGCCCGGAGCGACAGAATCACCCGACCGGAAAACGGATCCGGAACAGCGCCTGCCGGCGCGGCACGGTGCGGCGGCAACGAGTGAAGGCAGACATAGATGCCAATCAGGGCAACCGCCCCTCCAACTAATAAGACCCGCCGGCGCACCCCAAGTGAACGATCAAAGAGCAATGTGTGCAGGGCAAACAGCAACGCCCAGACGAGGGCGATTTCCTTTGAGCAAAGCGCGGCAAGGAACAGCGCCGCAGCCGTGACAAAACCAATGGCGCGTACCACCGTGCGCCGACCTTCCGTCGAGCGTAACACCAGCAGCCATGCTCCCAGTGCAAAGAGGGCAGCCAGGCTGTCGGCACGCCCGGAAATATAGGCGACTGCGGCATTATGCACAGGATGCACCAGCCAGAGCAGAGCAACCAGCAATGCGGCGACCGCCGGGCCGCTCCCGCCTTTCCACAAGGCCGGCAGCAAGCGGCGCAGCAGCAGAAACAGCAGCCATGCCGCCACGCTGTGAATCAGGACATTGGTGCAATGATAGCCCGCCGTGGACGCACCCCAAAGCCAGTAATCCACCATGTAGGAGAGATTCTGGACCGGGCGATAGTATGTCGAGAATGACTCGGTGAACAGATGCTGCCTGAAGACCTCGCCGGCAAACGCAGGGCTCCGGAAGAAAGGGTTCTCCCCGATAAGATAATAATCATCCCAGATTCTCTCACCACTGAGGCACGGAAAATAAGTTCCGAATCCAACAGCCAGAAACAGCAGCAGCACCATCCACGGACGCACCCACGCGGCGACGGGCGGGGAATGCGACGGGCAGGCCGTCGCGGCACTTGGGCTGGAGCTGATTGCAGTCAAAGTTTAGCTATGAATACTCCCGCGGTGGAAAAGTCATGACGGCACCCGCCAAAGCGCGGGTGCGCCGGTTTGCTAATAGCACTGCGAGTGCCAGACATCGCTCCGCAGCGATGGATTTGCCGCCGGAATCTTGTGCCTGATTGCTTTCGGTTTCACAACTGCCTGGAATCGCTTTTTGCGATGAATGCAAGCCCCCGGCCATCCGCAAG